>CAMJAZ010000010.1 GCA_946403735.1 uncultured Selenomonadales bacterium | reverse complement strand
GCTATTGTCGATTAAATCAGACGCCATATTCATAATGATATCGGCTTTACCTTCGCGAAAAGCTTTTTTAGCGTCCGTCCAACTCATCAGCTGTAAATCTAAATTCATCTGCAGACGGTTAGCAATTTCATTCATCATTTCAACATCAAGCCCTGAAGGATTTCCATTTGCATCGACATAGGAATAAGGTTCATAGTCAATATCTGTGATGACGTGCAAAGTTTTGTTGAAATTATTTTTTGCGACGATTTCAACTTTAGGTTCGGGCTTGAATACATCAAAGATAGTAATATATGCCGCCAGACAAATTAAAAGCGTCAATAGCAACAGTGTAGATATTGCCGTTATGACTTTACTTTTTTTATCGAAGTAGCCAGCTTTATTTTGTATGGACGGCGGAGTATTCATTTATACGCTTCCTTCCTAAAAATTAAAACAAATTATATTTAAAGCTGTGACATTTTGCAAGGATTTTTTGAATATTGGCGCGGCTTGACACGATAATTGCTTTTATGTAAAATTTTTATTAATTGATAGATTTTTGGAGCGTGTTAATAAAATTTCAATTTATTAAAATTTTTTAAACCTACTTTTTATTTTAGCGCAAAAATTTTTTGTATGATATAAGAGGTGACATTTTATGTTTAAAAAATTTTTCGGTTTAATTATGGCGTTCGCTTTACTTACGGCATCAATGCTAATGAGTGGTTGCGGCGGCAGTGGTGAAAATAAACCGAACAATGGGAAAGTTGCCGCTAATAAACTCGTCATTTACACTTCAATGAAAGAATCTTTAATCGGCGGCATTGTCGAAGGTTTCAAGGCACAAAATCCTGGCGTTGAAGTCGATTACCAATCGGCTGGCGCTGGCAAAATTATGGCAAAACTTGAAGCTGAAAGACAAAGTGGTCACATTATGGCAGATATTATTTGGACAAGTGAAGTTCCTGATTTCTACCAAATGCGTGATGAAGGAATGCTCGAAAAATATCAGCCGACGGTGTTTAATGAAATTTTAAATCCATTCGACGATTACGACGGCTCTTTCACTGCGGCGCGGCTCGGTACGCTTGGCATTGTCATAAACACGAACAAAATTACTACGCCGCCTGCAACTTGGGAAGAAATTGCTACAAGTCCAACGTATAAGGACGCCTTCGGAATTGCTGATCCTGCACTTTCTGGCACGGCTTATATGAGCGTTGCACTGCTTGAAAAACAATTTGGCTGGGGATATTTTGAACGGCTGAACGCTAACGGCGCGATCAAAAGTAAAGGTTCTGGGCGCGTCATTGATGATACTGCAAACGGTACTTTAAGCGCTTGTCTTGGCGTCGATTACATAACCGCTAACAAAATTGATAAAGGCGCTCCCTTGCAAATGGTTTATCCACCTGAAAATTTAGTCGTACCCAGTCCAATCGCGATTTTCAAAGACGCTGACCACATTGACTTGGCGAAAAAATTTGTCGACTACGTTTTAAGTCAAGAGGCGCAACAGAAAGTTGCTAATGCGGGGACAGTTCCAGTACGAACAGATGTTGATATGCCTGAAAGATACAATTTGCCAACGCCTGAACAAGCACTTCAACACGGAATTAAAATTAATTACGCGGAAATTTTGCCGCATAAAGAAGATACCATTCGTAAGTTTTCAAATTTGTTTAAGTAAAGTTATAGTCTGTTTTTAAATCAAAATTTGGTAAAATTTTTTAAGATTTTTTATGAACTTCTTTTCTTTTGGCGCAAAAGAAAAGAAGCAAAAGAAAACATGTCCGCTGAAATCGCATCACGCGATTTGCGCGGACGGGCGCCCATCCTTGGGCGCCCCTTATTTTAATTGAAAAGGAATTTTTATGAACATTATTTTTTCAGGCGGCGGTACGGGGGGACACATTTACCCTGCGCTGACTTTAATTGATACGGTTAAAAAAAAGTTGCCCGATACAAAAATTTTGTACGTCGGCACGGAAAAAGGTTTGGAGTCTGACATTGTACCGAAGGCTGGCATAAATTTTTCCGCTATGAAGTTGGAAGGCGGCTTTGAACGTCATTTCACAATGGACAATTTTAAACGTGCGGCTGACGCAATTTTAAGTATTCGACGCGCAGGCAAAATTATTGATGAGTTCAAGCCCAATGTTGTCGTCGGTACTGGCGGCTACGTTTGCGGACCGATTTTACTTGCCGCTAGTTTGAAAAAAATTCCTACGCTAATTCAAGAGCAAAACGCCGTTGCTGGCATTACTAATAAAATTTTGTCAAAGTTCGTCACAAAAATTGCTGTCGGTTCAAAGTTGGCGCTGAAAAATTTTCCTGCGTCGAAAACAATTTACACAGGCAACCCAATCCGCGCAGAAGTTTTGACGGCTAATCGTGAAGATGGTTTACGCGAATTTAATTTCACGGCTGAAAAGCCTGTCGTATTAATTTCTGGCGGAAGTCGCGGCGCTCGCAGTATCAATACCGCAATGATTGACGTACTTAAACACGCTGAAAATTTTGACGCGCAATTTCTTCACGTCACGGGCAAAGGTGAATTTGAATCCGTCAGGCAAAGTTTAGGTGACAATTTGCCGCCGAATGTAAAAATTGTGCCGTACCTTTACAATATGCCGCAAGCTATGGCAATGGCAAGCTTAGCGATTTTCCGCGCAGGTGCAACTGGTTTAGCTGAATTGACTGCGCGGGGCATTCCAGCAATTTTAATTCCGTACCCATACGCGGCAGAAAATCATCAAGAGTTCAACGCAATGGAGCTTGTCAAAGTCGGTGCGGCGAGAATGATTTTGAATAAGGATTTGACGACGGAAATTTTATCGAAACACTTAGCTGAACTTTTGAAAGACCCCGCCGAATTAAAAAAAATGTCTGCGGCAAGTTTGACACTTGGCAGACCACAAGCAGCTGATGAAATTTCAGATTTAATTTTAAATTTAGTTGAACGGTAGATTTTTATACGACTTTAAATTTTTTATTCAGTTTTCAATTTTGCAACGATTTCAGACGCCGCATTGACTTTAGATAAATTTTTCGCGCTGATTTTCATTGCGTCAAGCTTGGAAGAACTTTTTAATAGATCGTTGACGATTGAGGAAATTTTTAAATTGCCCGCCGATATTGCCGCGCCGTTCGTGACTGCGTACAAGGCATTCTGCGATTCTGGACCAGGTATTGGCGCATGTAAAATCATGGGAAGTCCCGCCGCAAATGCTTCTGTCATCGTCAACGCGCCAGGTTTTGTTATAAGCAAGTCTGCCGCCGCCATTAGTTCGCCGATATTTTCCACGTAGCCCAAAATTTCTGTTTCGTGACAGATTTTTTTTTGCAACGATTTCAGCCGCGTTAAAAGTTTTTGATTTTGTCCAGCGACGACTAAAATTTTCAGCGGTACTTCAACGTTATTTAAATCCTGCAAAGTTTCTTCGATTGAGCCTAAGCCTAAGCCGCCGCCCATAACTAAAATTGTCGGCGTTGAATGTTCAATCAATTTCAACGTAGAAAATTCCGCGCCTATCGGTATTCCTGCTGAATAAATTTCTTGATTCGGTCTTGACTGCTCGGAAAGTTCAAATTTCATTTCATCAGTTGCGACAAAGTAAACGTCAACTTCACTGAATATCCAAATTTCATGCAGTGAATAATCCGTCAAAACCGCCGCTAATAAAAATTTCCGCGCAGATTTTGCATGCAAAAATTTCCAAAGTGCCGCCGCTGATTCTGGGAATGGATGAGTGCAAATTACAACGTCGGGCTGAAATTTTTTAAGTAGCCGCGTGAATGGAAAGTACATTAGCGTTGAGATTATGTAGCGCGTCAACGTGCCGATTTTTTTTGCGCCAGTGAATTTATAAATTCTGTCGTACAAGTCGGGAATGAATTTCAGCGCGGCAAGATAAATTTTTTTCGTCAAGAAATTTAGCGTAGAAATTTCACGCGCCATAAAGTCCACAACTTCAACGTCATCTGCGCGGAAACATTTTTGCAATGCCTCTGCCGCCTTCGTATGTCCTGAACCGATTGACGCCGATAAAATTAAAACTTTCAAATACCTGCTCCCTAATTTCCCGATTTTTTAGGATATGTTGATAACGTAGGAAAAGTAGGGGCGCGCAAGGACGCGCGCCCGCCCGCGTAAATCGCGTGATGCGATTTCAGCGGGCTGTTTTCTTTTTGCTACTTTTTCTTTTGCGCCAAAAGAAAAAGTAGTTTAAAAAAATCTAGAAAAATTTTTACCAAGTTTGATTTTACAAACAAGCTATATCAACTTTGACGCGATAAAAAATAATCAATCATTTATAAAAATTGTGGTCTTTTAAAATCCTTTAATAACTGTTATAATCATAAAAAAAATTTTATAAGCGGTGATGCTTTAATGGAGAAAAAAATTTTATTCATCAGTCAAGGCGTTTCATTTATGGGCAATTCGATTCAGCGAAATTTGGAAGTTGCTGGCTACGAAGTGACGCGCATTGACCCCGTTGTTGAACAGTTCGCCTCGAACAAAAATAATTTTGACCTCTTGGTATTTTATCTTGGCAAGTTCGTTGAAGATATTCCAGACTTTTTAGTTTACCTCAAAGATACTTGTATGGAAGAAGATAAATTTTTAATCCTTCTCGGCAACATTTATGAAATTGAAGTGTTAAAAAGAGTTGTACCCGAAGACGCCATTACTAAAGCCTTTGAACGTCCGATTGACTTAAAAAATTTTGCGGCAGGAGTAGAAAACGTCTACAATCATGTTGCGGGACGTGATGAAAAAAAATCTATTCTTATGGTTGACGACGACCCCATTTTCTTGAAGGTTATGAAAAGTTGGCTTGAGGGTGATTATCGCGTAACAATCGTTACTAGCGGAACGCAAGCGCTAATGTACATTGCAGATAACAAGCCCGATTTAATTTTACTGGATTATGAAATGCCCGTGATAAGTGGTCCGCAAGTTTTGCAAATGATTCGCAGTGAAGTTAAGCTGGAAGATACGCCCGTTATTTTTTTGACTGGAAAAGGCGACCGTGAAAGCGTTATGAAAGTTATGGAGTTGCGACCAGACGGTTATTTATTGAAGTCATTACCGCGTGAAAAAATTTTGGCGTCTGTTAAAGAATTTTTCAATGCCCGCCGCCTTGAAGCGCTGAAAGAAAAAATCTAAACTCCTCCCACTATTAACTAAAACGTGCCGTAAATCATAGCTTTCATCATTAAATCTGAATCAACTTCGTGAGAAACTTCCGCTCCTGGTAACCAATCTTCAGAGAAAATCGGTAAAGCGTCGACAATTTCTTTTACAATATTTTCAACTGCTTTAATTGATTGTAAATTTTGCGGTGACTTCAAAAATTCTCCAAGCGTCCGTCCAACCGTGAACATATCCTCTTCGTACAAACCGCGCGTAGTTGGATCTAAACTTGAAAGCCGCAGTACTGGATACGAAATATTTTCATTGGAAGTCATCAACGTTTCCGCCTTGACGAGTAACCGTCCCTGCGCCAATTTGTCGACGATAATTTTGCAATCAACGCGCTTGTCCAAACGTACAAGCACTAAATGATTTTCAGTCGGACTGCAAACTAAATCGGCGTTGGCGCTATTCAAACCTTTTTCCAATGCGCGGGCATTTAAAATGATTTGCCGTGCATAATCTTTGTATTCTTCGCAAGCCGCCTCATGAAAAGTTACAGCAAGCGCCGCTAATACATTTTTTTTCAATGACGCGTGACCAGTATCAATAACCGCCTGTTCTAACACGTCGGCGAATTTTTTTTTGCAAAGAATAATTCCACTTTGTGGACCGTGCAAGGCGTCACTTGCCGCGAAAGTTACAACGTCGGAGTATGGAACTGGCGACGCAATTTCACCTGCCGCGACAAGTCCAGAATTTTGCCCAATGTCCACCCATAAAATGGCATTGACTTCATCAGCAATTCCGCGCAGTTTTTTATAATCGATATTGTGCGGATAATTGACTGGCGAATATATAATCATCTTTGGACGGCGAAGTTTAGCAAGTGCGCGTACCTTGTCGATGTTCAATTTGAAATTGTCGGGTTCAATCGCAAACTTTATGAAGTTATAATTCATAAGTTCGCCCGTGCAATGTTCCTTTTTACGAAGATTGAATGACAAAATTTTATCGCCATTACGTAAAAGCGCTTGAAGTACGACACGCGACGCGGCAATTAAATTTCCCGTGCGTACAATGGCATGTTCAGCGTTGAAAAGTTTGCAAGCGCGATTAGCCGCCATAGTTTCAGTTCTGCCGTGACGTTCGACGGAATGAAAGCCAATGAAGTCATTGCCAAGTGTACTTCCTTTAAGGTAGCTTGAAAATGGCGACGCGGCACTATCGGTAGGGATTAGCGATAACATTGAACTTTGTCGCTCAATATTTTCTTTTAACAGCGTGAACAATTCAGGGTCAAAATCTTTAAGCCGTCTCAATAATTTTTTATTATCCATTGCAATCACCTTTTTTAATTAGGAATTCGTAATTCGTAATGTTCAACTACTTACTACTTAATACTAGGACGTGTTGATTAATTTTTTAGTTTTTAATAAACTACTTTTCTTTTGGCGCAAAAGAAAAGTAGCAAAAGAAAACACTGCGGCATTTGTGCGCCTCGCGTTAAACTTTTCTGTAATTCAACATTTCACCGCGTCCATTTGCGCCAATAATCCAACGTTACAGCAGGCGCTGGGAAATGCCGCTAGCTACCTTAATTTTTTAGCTTGAAACTTTTAACGTTATTTATTCAACACCACCTAACTACTTACTACTAACTACTTACTATTAAGAAATTCCTGTCAACATATAAAACAGTATGCAAAGGAACGGTACGAAAAATTTTAAAATCATCAGTACGATTATGTCAAAGTAAGCCTCTTTATGCGTAAGTCCACAAATGGCAAGTAAAGTTACCAATGCGCCGCAATGTGGTACTGGATCGATACCGACTGACGCTATTGCAACGATTCTGTGAAGTGCTTCCAAAGTTATGCCTTGAGCTGGTGCCATTATCGCCCATTGTTCGCCGAGCATTGAAAGTGCTATTGTCAAGCCGCCTGACGCTGACCCCGTTAAACCGCACATAATATTTGTGGTTATGACTGCTGAAACGAGAGTTCCTGCACTGTTAGCAATGCCGAGTAAAATTGCTTTCACGGGCAAAAATCCGGGCATACTGATTATTACGCTACCAAATGCAAATCCCGACGCTACGTTTAAAACTGCCGCGCAGGACGACGCCGCGCCAAAATTTATTGTCTGCAGGAAATTTTCCCTACCACTCATATAACGCCGCCGTCCAATGTACGCCGCCGCTAAACTGCTGACGATAAGTGCTACACTGATTGACCAGACCGCTTGAATTTTGCCGACGCTTGATGCTAATAATGCTAAGTTCAACGGCAGGAACGCTTCTAAACTTTTTTCGTCCCAATGAAAACCCCACTCCCAATGAAATGGGTTACTCAAAATTACGTTGACTATTATGACCATTAAAAGCGGTACAAGTGACAGTTGCCATGAAGGAATTGTTCTATCACGACGCTGTTTAGTTTCAGCCTGTTGTCCGTAACCTTCTCCCTTCGCCTGTAAAGATTTTTTTCTGTACGACAGCCACGCCATACTTATCGCGATGAAAACTACCGTTGCAAATAAGCCAATGCCGACACCTGCCCAAGTTGATGTGCCGAAGTATGATGACGGTATGATATTTTGAATTTGCGGCGTACCTGGCAACGCGACCATTGCAAAGGAAAAAATTCCCATCCATAAAGTTGCTGGCAAAAGTTTTTTCGGTATGTCAGCTTTACGGAAAATTTCTGCACCGAATGGGTACATTACGAAAGCTACTACAAAGACGCTAAGTCCGCCGTAAGTCAACGCCGCACAACCTAAAATTACCGCCGCTATTGCCCGCGTTTCGCCGAGCAGTGAAATAATTTTTCCAGCTATTGCCGACGCTAAACCGCCTTTTTCCATTAGACGTGCAAAAACTGCGCCGAATAAAAATATTGGGTAGTAAGTTTTTGTGTATTCAGCAAGCCGCGTCATATAAAGTTCACTGTACACGGGCAAAATTCCAAATTCGCTTAAAACTGCCGTCACCACCGCGAAAAATGGCGCGATTAAAATTATTGACCAGCCGCGATAAGCAAATGTCATAAGTCCTACGATTCCTACTGCTATACAAACTGTTTCCAATTAAATTTCCTCCTGCTAAAAAAGTTCTGCGACGCGGTAATATTAGCACTACAAAATTTTTTTGCAAGAATTTATTTTTTTATGTAGGAATAAATTTTCTTAAACTGTAATTTGGTCGCGCATCTTTTCAAAAGTTTTGTCACCAATGCCGCGAACTTTTTTTATTTCTTCGATTGACTTAAACGCGCCATTATTTTCGCGATAATCAATAATCCTTCCAGCCAACGCAGGACCTATACCCTTAATCTGTTGCAATTCTTTTTCGTCAGCAGTATTAATGTTGATTAGATTGTTTGACGTACTGCCGCCACTCTGCGCAGGAAGTTCACGGAAAATAAAATCTTTCGTCGGAATGTGAATGTGTTGACCGTCAATAAGCGGCTCGGCAAGATTTACAATTTCAGTATCGGCAAGTTCAGTCATTCCGCCAACTGCATTAACCGCATCAACCAGCCGTAAGTTGCCGTTGTCTTCCAACGTAATGACGGCAGGATTTTTGACTTGCCCTGAAACGTAGACGACAATTTCATTTTTCGCCACGTCAACATTTTCAGTAGCTGGCGGTTCATCTTCACTGAAAATAAAAAATGAGGCGGCAAAAATTGCCACGCTCAAAAGTCCGATTAAAATAAATTTTCTTTTCATTATGAATTACGCATTAATCAAATGCTACAAGTGTTGCGTCAAAAATTGCGTCGTACTCTTTCACCTTATCAATGACTTCACGCGAAATAGGATTGTCCACCGTCAACACCATAACATTTGTTCCGCCAATGTCAGATTTGCCAACTTGCATACTTGAAATATTTATTTTGTAGTTGGCAAGCAACGTACCAATCGCGCCAATTACGCCAGGTCGATTTATATGGGGACAAACTAAAATTCTTGCGTGCGGGTCAACGTCGACGCGGAATTTATTTATTGTGACAATTCGCGCTTCGTCGCCGAAAAGTGTACCTGAAACGGAATTTGAATTTGCCGTAACCGTGATAATATTTGAAAAGCTCACTGGCGTTTTCGACGAAATTTCAGAAACGTGTATTCCACGCTCCGCCGCAATAAATTTCGCATTGACAAAGTTTACATTCAAGTCCAGCGCGTCAGACAAAACGCCTTTCAATACGGCAGTTGAAATCATCGACGTATCGTCTTCCGCAATGTGTCCGTTGATTTTAATTTCCAAATTTGAAATAGGCTTTTTACTTAACGCTGTGATTGTCCTTCCTAAACGTTCAGCAAGGTCAAGGTACGGCGTAATTTTTTTGAGTACGTGCGCGGGAATATGCGGCATATTGACTGCAGTTGAAACAGGCTTGCCGTCCAATGCGTCAATAATTCCGTGCGCAACATCAACTGAAACGCCAATTTGCGCCTCAACAGTCGACGCGCCAAGATGCGGTGTCAAAATTATATTCGGCAAACTTTGTAACGGCGAATTTTCCAGCGGCTCACTGGTGAATACGTCGATAGCCGCGCCTGCAATAATTTTTTCACTCAATGCAACGGCTAAATCAGCTTCATTTATAATTCCGCCGCGTGCGCAGTTTATCAGCCGAACAGTAGGTTTCATCATTTTCATTTCGGCAAGGGAAATCATATTTTCAGTTTTCTTTGTAAGCGGCATATGAACTGTAATAAAATCTGCCGTCTTGAAAAGTTCATCAAGTTCAACGAGTTTTACGCCTAAACTTTCTGCGCGGTCAGCACTTACGAAGGGATCGTACGCAACAACTTTCATATTGAAAGACTGCGCCCGCTTAGCAACGCCAGCACCGATTCTGCCGAGACCAATAACACCTAAAATTTTATTGCGAAGTTCGACGCCGACAAATTTTTTTCTATCCCATTCGCCATTGTGCATTGTCGCGTTAGCTTGCGGAATGTTTCTGCTAACGGCAAGCATCATCGCGAAAGTATGTTCAGTCGCGGCTATAGTGTTGCCGTCAGGCGAATTGATGACGATAATTCCTTTTTCAGTCGCCGCCTTCACGTCAATATTGTCAACGCCAACGCCAGCACGTCCGATAATCTTCAACTTTTCTGCGCGGTTCAAAACGTCCGCCGTAACCTTCGACGCAGAACGTACAATCAATCCGTCGAACTGCGGAATAATTTCTAAAAGTTCGTCGTGAGAAATTTTGTCGCGTACTTCGACGTTAAAATTTTTTTTAAGAATTTCTATACCTTCGCTTGCGATACCGTCTGCGGCAAGAATATTGTACAACAAAAAAACCTCCATTTATTAGCTAGTAGCCAATAGCCTATAGCTTGTAGTTTCTATAAATTATACAACAGTCAATGAGATATTGCAAAAAGGTTTATCCATATGAAAAGTTATCCTTTAGCCACGTCGTTACTTTCACCAACCGTCTGCGCCAAAAGAATTTTTTGATTAACGGACAATTTCGCCGCCTTTGTAAACGCCGCTTCATCGATTGAACCACGTACGCAAGCGCCTAAATCTTCCGCATTAGCCATAAGTGAAACACTTTGTGACATTGAACCTGCCGCAATGTACGCGCAAGCTAACTGTGAATCTCTTTCCATAACGTGCGGCGCATCTGCCCATTTAGAAATTTTTTCGACGTAAACCAAAGTCAACGGCGCAGTTTTCACGAATTCTTGACCCAAAGTCGTCGTCGCGCGATAATCGCCTTTGCGTACAAGTTCAAGCGAATGTTTTTCAGGATTGTACAAATAAATTCCGTCAGCTGTCACGGCGTAAACGTCAACTGCATAAATTCCCATAGCCGCTGGGTTGACGTGACCTTTAACAGTGCCTCCAACTACCATTCGATTGGTAATTCCATTCGCCGCCCATAAAATTTTTGAAAGTTGAGCCAGCGTCAAGTTGCCGTACAAATCGCGGCTAGTGTGACGTTCATTTAACATTTCAGTAAGCATTTTACTTTTGGCAATATTTGGCGTCGGCAATGAAATATCTGCCGCCTCAACTGAATTTGTCAACATAAAAATCATCGCCATTGACGTTAAAATTTTGTAGAATTTCTTCATAATTTTTTCCGCCTCCATTAATTTTTTGTTCAATCGTAGACTGCCGGTAAGTATAAATTGCATTCAAAAATTTACGATTAGGAACTTCAGCGACCTTGTAAACTTTTTCGTCGTCCAAAAAATCTTCAGGCAAATTTTTATATTCGTCTGAATTTGTGTAATTCGCCCATTCATCTTCAAGGGCGCGAATCGTCATAATAAATTTTTCAAGAATACTCTGCGCGGGATTTTCATTCGACGCTGAATTTTCATTAACGCCAAAATTATTTTCCTGCGCCTTAGAATTTTTATCAGCACTGGAAACATTTTCAGTTGACGCTGAAGTTTCATTGACGCTTGAAACATTTTCAGTTGACGTTGAAATTTCGCCGCCACTTGAAACATTTTCAGTTGACGTTGAAATTTCGCCGCCGCTTGAAACATTTGCCGTTGAAATAGAAATTTCGCCAGTAGCCATTGACGCACCACTAATTGCGCCGCCGCCAGTTGCAATGCCAGCTTTACATGCGGCAATTTCAGCGCTAGCCTCTGCAGATGCTTTAACCATTGCACGAGTAAGAATTTGTCGCGCCTCCTGTTTAGACTTAGCGCCTTTCAATTCAGCTTTCAACTCTTCGCGTGCTTCATCAGCATGTTTAGCTTTCTTGTACAAATCTTTGTCATTTTCGCGCAGGTATGCCATTTCCTCCGTTGAAAGTTTGCGTCCAGCCATAAGTTTTGATTTAAGCGTTGCAAGCCGCGCAGTTTTAATTTCAGCAGCAGTTTTCTTTGTAGTTTCGTTAATCTGCTGGAACATTGACGTTTGCGAAAAGCTTAAATTGCCGCTTGAGTCCGTTACACGTTGCCCAGTCTTAATTTTGTAGTTAGCGGCGAAAGACAAATTTTTCTGCCGAATGTACGATCCAACCTTTCCAATAGTCGCAAAATCCATTTTGATAACCGTTACTGAAAACTTATAAAAAGTGATAAACTTTTACGTCCCATTCCTGTTTCACCGCGTCCGCTTTTGCCTTCGCTACTCACGTTTGCTGTGACGCTCCACAAGCTTAAATTCCCCGCTAAAGTACAGATACTTCATCAATTTGCGTATCGCTTAAGATTTATCGCAGTCTATTTCATTTCCGCAAATTATGCACTTTTTTAAACTCGGATAATATCTGTCCGCAATAATTACAGTAATTCCTAACCATTCAGCTTTATAATTTATCAGCCGCCGAAATTCATAAAATCCTTGTTCCTGCACTGCCTTTGCCAAATGCCTTAG
>CAMJAZ010000009.1 GCA_946403735.1 uncultured Selenomonadales bacterium | reverse complement strand
TATGTCTAAGCTTAAAAAAATAGGATTCGTTGGAACTGGAATAATGGGCGCGGCTATGGCTGGTCATTTAATGGACGCTGGATTTGAAGTCAGCGTTTACAATCGGACGAAGTCTAAGGCTCAAAGTTTAATTGAACGCGGCGCTAAATGGTGCGACACTGTCAGCGAATGCGCCAAAAATCAAGACGTTGTTATTTCAATCGTCGGCTACCCTAAAGACGTTGAACAGATTTATCTTGCGGTAGACGGCATTGTCAATTCCGCACAGGCTGGAACATACCTTGTCGATATGACAACTTCGTCACCGATTCTGGCTGAAAAAATTTTTAACGCGGCGAAAGAAAAAAATCTTCACGCGGTAGACGCTCCTGTAACTGGCGGCGACGTTGGCGCGAAAAATGCTACACTTACAATTTTAGTTGGCGGCGACGAAGATGACTTTCACGCGTTAAATCCCGTCTTTGAAGTTATCGGCAAAAATATTGTCTACGAAGGCGCGGCAGGTGCTGGGCAGAAAACAAAAATTGCCAACCAAATTGCCATTGCTGGAACTTTGGCTGGCGTATGTGAAGCGTTTGCATATGCTAAGGCGGCAGGGCTTGACGTTGAAAAAGTTTATTCCGCAATTTCCACTGGCGCGGCGTCAAGTTTTCAAATGACTGGTGTTGCGCGTCAAGGTCTCGACGGTAATTTCAAGCCTGGCTTTATGTTAAAACATCTCGGCAAAGATTTAGCCATTGGCAACGAAACTTCGACTGCTTACGGCGCGTCATTGCCTATTTTGTCAATGGTCTTGCACGAAGTACGAAAAATGGAAGATGCTGGATTCGGTACGGAAGGTACGCAGGCGCTGTTGAAATATTACGAAAAAAGTTCGTCTCAATCGCGAAAATTTTCAGATGGCAACATTTTTTAATATCACAGTCAAAAAACCCACGCATAAAGGCGGGGACTTGTAAAAGCTCTTTTTGACTAGCTTAAGTTTAAAGACTACGTTACCTGCGAATATATAGGTACATTACTATCCTTTCTGGCAGGGATCTGTTTATATATTAGCAGACATTAGCCCGCTCCTCTTTGGAGGATTAAGGGGGTATCCGCCGCGCTTATTTGATGAATGGAGTGATTAAAATGTTTGAAGAAAACAAATTTGAGGCAACGACGATTGTAGCAGTTAAGCGTAACGGCAAAACGGCTATTGCTGGTGACGGTCAAGTAACTTTCGGACAAAGTACAATTATGAAGTCGACGGCTAAAAAAGTTCGCCGCCTGTACCATGACAAAGTTATAGCTGGATTCGCAGGTTCAGTTGCTGACGCGTTCACGCTTTTTGAAAAGTTTGAAGGCAAGCTGGAAGAATGTCACGGGCATTTACAACGCGCAGCAGTTGCACTTGCTAAAGAATGGCGTACCGATAAAATTTTACGTCGCCTTGAAGCTTTACTGCTTGTTGCTGACAAAGACACCATTTTAATGTTATCGGGCAACGGCGAAGTTATCGAGCCAGACGGTGATGTTGCGGCGATAGGTTCAGGCGGCTTTTACGCATTGGCGGCTGGACGTGCCCTCATTTCCCATACTGAAATGTCTGCGGCGGAAATTGCGAAGGAAGCGTTGTCAATCGCGGCAGAAATTTGTATCTTCACGAACACGAACATTAACATTGAAGAGCTTGAATAAAAAATTTTTGTTTGATAATTTATGTACTTTGAATTTTACTGGCAACACTTGCCTTTTTTTTTGAATATGATATAATCCCTTTTCGTTAGATTTAACTTCCCTGCTCAAATATTGAGCCAATGTCCAAAGAGGAGGTGTTCACATGAGGAAGTACGAAATTTTGTTTATCGTAAGACCGCTTGATGAAGAGGCAACAAATGCTGTCATTGAAAAGTTTTCTAAACTTATAGCGGCAAACGGCGGCGAAATTGTAAAGGAAGATCGCTGGGGTAAAAAGCGTCTTGCTTACGAAATTAAAAAAGAGACTGAAGGTTATTACGTCCTTTTCTACACGGAATGCGAGCCTAATTGCGTAAATGAATGCGATCGTGTTATGAAAATCACTGATGAAGTTCTCAAACACATGATTGTACGCTCTGACGAAAAAGAGGAGTAGGCTATGAACAAAGTTTTTTTGTCAGGCAATTTGACACGCGATCCCGAAATGAAGTATACGCAAAATGGCAAGGCAATGGCACGAATGGGAATTGCTGTAAATCGCCGCGTAAAAAATGCTGAAACTGGACAGTACGACGTAGATTTTTTTAATTTGACAGCGTGGGAAAAGACGGCTGAATTTTGCGGACGCTATCTCAAAAAAGGTTCACGCGTTTTAGTTGAAGGCAGAATACAAACTTACAACTACACTGGTCAAGACGGCGTAAACCGTTCTGGCGTAGATATTCAAGTTGAAAATATTGAATTCGGTAGCAGTAAGCGCGACGATAGCAATTATAATTCTGGAAACAGATACAATTCCGATTCGCAAAACAGATATGATAATAGACCTGCTATGTCTGCGCCTGCAAGTGAAACTGATTTTGCTGGCGGCGATGACTTTGGTGACGCAGATTTTGCTGGTAATGACATTCCCGACAATCGCGTCCCCTTCTAAATTTTGAACGAGGTATGAATTATGCGTAAAGAAAGAGGTAGACGCCCGCGCAGAAAGGTTTGTGCTTTTTGCGTGGACAAAGTCGAAAATATTGATTATAAAGATGCGGCTAAACTTCGCCGTTTCATCACTGAACGCGGAAAAATTTTACCGCGCCGTATTTCTGGTAACTGCGCCAAACATCAGCGTCAAGTAACGGTTGCTATCAAGCGTGCTCGTAACATTGCGCTTTTACCGTTTACTGCTGATTAGTTAATAGTAAGTAGTTAGTAGTTAGTTGTTTATTGGTTAGTGATTTTTTCACTGACCAATTTTTTATTTACTGATAAAAATTTTGAAGATTTTAATATGGAATTGAAAATTGTTGACGGAAAAAATTATCTTGACGACGTTAAAAATCTTATTGTCGAATACATAAAATTTTTGGGACGTGATTTAACCTTTCAACACTTCGACGAAGAAATTGCCGACTTGCCGAAAAAATATTTGCCGCCAAATGGTCGCCTTCTTTGCGCCAAAATTGCCGAAAAAATTATTGGCTGTGTCGCTTATCATAAACTTGGCGCGGAAAGTTGCGAAATGAAACGCCTTTTCGTACTTGAAGGCTACAGAAAATTTCATGCGGGTAGCAAACTTATTGAAGAAATTTTAATAGCCGCGAAGAATGACGGCTACAGAGAAATTTTTCTCGACACGATAACGCCACTTAAAAGCGCAATTCACCTTTACAAAAAATTTGGATTTATCGAAACTTCGCCATATTACGAAAATCCTATGGACGACGTAATTTATATGAAAAAAATTTTGTAGAAAAATTTTGTAAGGAGACTTTCACTTGGACGAAGTAATAAACGCACTAGAAAATTATTTGCGACACGTTATAAAAACGCAAACTTTTAGCGTTGCCGATTTAAAAAATTTTGTTGAGCCGACTTTTTTTAAAGCTGGTTATCGTACACCGCCGAAGTTGGGCGAAAAACTTAACGTGTTGATAATCCACGACGCCGCCATTGGCGATTTTGTTTTACTTTCTGGTACAATTCGCGAAATTCGCCGCCTGTACCCCACCGCTTACATAGCGCTGATGGTTAATCAAGGTTCACTGCCGCTGGCTGAACATTGCCCGTACGTCGACGAAATTATTTTAAATGAACAGCGTTACAATTCCACCGCCTTCAATAAACTTTATGAGTGGAATATTTTTGTTGCAAAAAAAATTTTGACGCGGCACTATCATATTTGCTACACTTTTATTCACCGTCCGAATACTCCACTTTTAGCTTACATGAGCGGTGCTAACGTAAGAATTGCGCATAAATCCGCTGACGTATTAAACGCCTTTGTTATTGGCTACGACGCACCGAAACCTAATAACGCTTTTAACAGCAACGCGCTAATGCAATCGACGCTGGATAGTTTGATGACTCAACATTTTCCAATGTGTAATTATGGTAACCATTTCGTCGACACGCATTTTTCACTTATCGATAATATTTTGAATGCACCTGTTGAAAATCGCGAACTGGAACTTTGGTATACGGCGCTGGATACGTTCGACGCTAAAAATTTTCTTAAATCTGCGCGGCATCCGATTTACGCATTGGCAATGGGCGGCAGAGAAATTCGCAAACATTATCCGCCTGAAAATTATTCTAAGCTTATCAAAATGATTTTATCTGAAGAACCAACGGCAACTTTCATAATTTTAGGCGGCGGGCAAAATGATTTAAAGTCTGCGCAGATTCTTAAAGAAAATCTTGATGAAAAAATTTTTGATGAACATATTATCGACTTGACGAACAAGACGACGTACAGACAAAGTGCGGCGATTTTAACTTTGTGCGAAATGTACATTGGCAACGATACTGGAATAATGCACGTAGCGGCGGCGGCTAAATGTCCTGTACTTACGCCGAATTGCTTTCCTAAAGATTTACAGTCAAGCGTTTTCGACTACGTGAACTTTTTCCGTCCATACAAAGTTCCCAGCGTCGTCGTACAGCCGGAACACGCTTTGCCTGAATGCGCCGTCAATAAACCTTATCATCAGTACGGTTGCCGTATGAATAAGCCGCATTGCATTACACAAATTGCGCCTGAAATTTTATTCGACGGCTACCACTTGTTGAAAGAAAAAATTTCATCAACTCACTACACGGGAGGAAAATAAATTGGGTGAAGTTAAACCTAGCGATATGAAACTTGTTCTTGACGCTATGAAATCTTGCGTCGAACAAATTGAACAGACTAAAAAAATAAGTCTGCAAGATTTTGTAAATGTTATTGAACCAAAATTTGTAGAGGCTGGCTATCGTATGCCGCCAATCGCTGGTGATAAAATTAATGTGATGATTATTCACGACGCAGGCACTGGCGATTTTGTATTACAATCTGCCACTATTCGTGAACTTCGGCGCATTTATCCCGAAGCTTACATAACGCTGGTTATTGGCAGGTCTGCCGCGCAGTTGGCGGAATTTTGCCCATACGTCGATGAAATTATTGTGAATCAGCAACAGTACAATCCGTTAGATTTTCTTAGCGGCTTGAAGTGGGATTTAGTTATGGCGGAAAAACTTTTGACGCGGCGCTATCACGTTTGCTATGCATTTGTCCATAATCCAACGACGGCGGCTTTAATGTATCTTAGCGGTGCGCAACAACGTGTTTCACATTTATTTAAAGAGGGTGAAGAAACTTTCCCATGCCATTGCAATTTACCATTGCGGTATTCAATGCACTTCGCCCAACATTTACTGCCAATGTACAATTACGGCGACCATATTGTTGACGGTTGCCTTTCACTTTTGGAACAGGGACTTCACGCGCCTATTGGTAACAGGGAACTTGAAATTTGGTGTACTGGTTTAGATTTTTCCACTGCAAAAAGTTTACTTCCTAACGTTCGCCATCCATTGTACGCAGTAGTTTTCGGTGGCAACAGAATGATTAAGCATTATCCTCCTGAAAAGTACGCTAAAGTTATCGAAATGATTATTGCGGAAGAGCCAGACGCAACTTTTGTCATTCTCGGCGGTGGGCAAAACGATTCAATTTCCGCGCAGATTCTAAAACAAAATATTAGCGAAGAAAATTTTTCTCAACACATTATTGACTTGACGAATAAGACGACGTACAGACAAACGGCGGTTATACTTGGCTTTTGCGATATGTACATTGGCAACGATACTGGCGCGTTGCACGTGGCGGCGGCGGTTAAATGTCCTTGTTTAGCCGTATTTCCATTTCCCGCAGATTTTCCTGAACCTGCTATGACTGACGGTTTACGACTTTTCCGCCCGTACAAAGTTCCCGCCGTCGTAGTTCAACCTGCACATGCGTTTGAAGGTTGCGCCCGTCCAAAGAATGAGCCGTACTCGCCATTTGGTTGCAGAGTTATGGATCAGCCACATTGTATCGCGCAGATTGAACCAGAAACCATTTTCAAAGGTTTTCACGTTTTGAAGGAGAATATTTCTAAAAATCTTGTCGACACAACGTACTTATTTTAATGCGTAATGGGGGATTAAATGGCGGAAAAAATTTCTCAACTCATTGCTGAAGAAACACACGGCGAAAGTTATCGTACATCAAAATTTGAACTCGACGCAGAAAATTTATCTTCGCAAATTGAATACGACAACTCCACCGAAATTGTTTTAAAACATAAAGGCGAAACTTGCCCGCCGAAAAAATATTTGTCACTTGCAACTGAATCAAAAAATTTTTCTGCAAGTGAACAAATTCTAAATTATTTTTTGGACGGCTCACGGCGTATCTTTAAAATCGATGACATTGCCTATATTGACGGTACGCGGAAAATGATTTATCCTATTGTCGCTGGTCAAGTTGTAACTGGCTGTTGTCGGCGTGGCGATAGAAAATTACAGTTGGAAAATTTTTTGTCTGAAATTATAATCTCTGTACCTGACATCACAAACCCTAGAAGTTTTGATGGCGGATTTTTTTCTGCACTAGCCGATAAAATTAACGCTCGCTCTCAAATAAAAATTTCTAAAATTATTCCTTACTCTACGAATAATAAATCTACAGAAAAACTTGAAGACCGCGCCGTTACTAAGATTATGGAGCATATGCACGATACAGAAAAAAATTTAGTGGCGGAGTTGGTTAAACGCGGCAAGCTTAATCAAAAAAATTATCTCGTTAAAGACGGCTCGCTGGAATATCGTATTTTGCCCAATGACAAAAAAAGATTTAACGCTAAAAATTACAGCTTCGTCATTGGCGTATCGAAAAGATTTAATCCTATGCACGCTAAAGATTCTTCCAACAAAATTAATCCTGGCTTAGTTGCTGACTTGCCGCCGTTATGCCGAACTCCTGTAACGATTTTTCAGCGCGAAGATAAATTATTTGGCGGAAATAAATTTGCCGTTTGGTATCTGCGGTTACGCGATAAAAAATATTCTGATTCGCCATTCGACGGCGTCGTTAAAATAGAAAAAATTTTAGTCACAGACGCTGAACGCAAAAGTGAACAAATTGACAGTGATGAAGTAAATCTTTTAAGCGCTTACCTTCTCAATGAACGCAACCCTACTTGCTACGGTACGGACGAACGCTGGGCGAATCACATTTACCCGATTTTTTTGACGGAAAGTTTTATCAAGTCACGTTTCATTTCTGCGGAAACATTTTTGCAATTATTTTGAGGTGAATACATGAACGAAGTTATTGGGCGCGTTGCTACGACAGAAAAATTTCCTGCAACGATGGACAAATTTTATTTTTGGACAGACACTGACTTTAGATTGAACGCTTTCAACGTTGTGAAGGTTTCGCATATTGAGGATTCGCTCACTTTTGGCACGGTAGAAAATATTTTCAACATTACCGACGCAAAAAGTTTTTTGACAAGCTACATTTCCAGTGACTTCGGCAACACAAATATTATTCCGCCGACTTTGCGAATTGGTATGAATTACGTTGAAGTTTCCGTTTCCTTCAACACGAAAAATATTTATACGCCCGTCAAAAATGATTCTTCCGTATCTTTGGCAACTGCGCGGGAAATTGAACAGGCTTTAGGACTCGACAAAATAAAAAATAAATTGCCCTGCGGCTTTTTGAAAATGTACGAAGGTCACGACGATAACGAAATTATTTTGCCAGTAAATCTTGACGCGCAATTCATTCTTGGACCTGAAGGCGCCCATTTAAATATTTCTGGAATTTCGGGTCTTGCCGCTAAGACTAGCTACGCAATGTTCCTTATGAAGTCTGTACAAGAAAAATTTTCTGACTGCGCCTTCATAATTTTCAACGTCAAGGGTAAAGATTTAATGGCGCTTCATAAACCGAATGACGATCTTTCCGATGCACCAAATTATAAATCGCTGAACTTGAGCGGCAAACCGTTTAAAAATGTTCATTACTACGCGCCGCGTGACAATGATAAAAAAGTAACTAGCTACTTGCCGCAACGTGACGTTGAAGAATATTTTAACGAAACTTTGTTGAAAAGATTTGTTTACGTCTACAAATACGACCGCGAATCTTTAGAAATGCTTTTCGCAGATATTGACGATACAACGCAGACAATGGATTCAATCGTAAGCAAAATTATTGATGACAACGATTCTGATTTTAATGACATTTCGACGTGGAAAAATTTTTTGGACAAAGTCAATGAATTGGGCAACAAGGGCAGCGCTAGCAGTTCTAAAGAAATTTCTGTGCTAAGTTGGCGCAAGTTTAATCGTATCGTTAGCAAGGCGATTAAAAATGATCCGATGTTTGTTGACCGCCCAATTACTGAAAACTACGAATGCCGACTTGCTGACGAACTGAAAAAAATTTCTGCAGGTTCAGTAAGCGTGATTGACATTGCTAAACTTGCCAGCGATAAGCAAGCCTTTGTTTTTGGCGACGTGCTTAAAACAATTTACAATTTAAAGCTCGGCGAATATTCCAACGTCGTCCCGCCGTCTAAAATAATAATTTTTGTTGATGAGTTGAATAAATTTGCGTCGAAAGATGCGGCAAAAAGTTCACCAATTCTGCGTCAAATTTTGGACGTAGCGGAACGCGGCAGATCGTTAGGCACAATTCTATTTGGCGCTGAACAATTTCGCTCCAACATTCACCCGCGCGTAACTGGCAACTGCGCTACTCTTGCTTACGGACGAACAAATGTTCTTGAAACGACTACTAAAGATTATTCCGCGTTACCAACGACGTATAAAAATATTTTGACGCGGCTTGAACAGGGCGAATACGTCGTACAAAATCCAATTTTCCGTTCATTACTTAAAGTTAAATTTCCCAAGCCTGCGTACAAACAATTTAAAGATTGAGGAGGAGACGTATTGGACGATATTGAAATTGGCGTAAACATTGTTGAAATTGTCACTAAAGGGCTTTACACAAATTCGCTGGATATTTTTCGTGAATACATACAAAATTCGTGTGACGCTATAGACGATGCAGTTGACGCTGGAATTTTGGCGGAAGGTGACGGCTTAATCCATATCCAACTTGATAGCGCGGCACGGCGAATTACAATCGAAGATAACGGCGCTGGCATTAACGCGAAAAATTTTGATCGTATTATGCGCAGAATCGGCAATTCTGATAAGCGTTTGGATACCGACAGAGGTTTTCGCGGCATTGGGCGGCTTTGTGGTCTGGCGTATTGTAGAGAGGCGCGGTTCAGTTCCACTGTTAAAGGCGAAAAAAAATTGTCGACGCTAACCATTAATGCAGAACGTCTACGCCAAGAATTTTTCAATCACAACAAACATTCCGCCGAATACGTTTTGCGTGACGTGATGACTTTTGAAAAATTTGACGTTGACGACGCTGAACATTTTTTCCGCGTTGAACTTATTGACATTGTCAACATAAACAATATCTTGCTTGACGCTGAAAAAGTTCGTGAATACCTTTCATTCGTCGCGCCCGTCGAATACAAAAATCATTTCAGCTTAACTTACGGCACAGAAATTTATAAATACGCCGCCAAGCTTAACTTTAAAAGAAAGGTAATTTATGAGCGAAAAATTTTTAATGAAAAAAAATATCGACCGTTCACTTTTCAAACGCGGCTTTGCAATTCCCGCCGAAATGCAAGCCGTTTTTTCTTTGCATCTTAGCGGTGGTAAACTAAATCACGGCGAAAAGCGACCGATAAAAATTATTTTAAATGAAAAAATTTTTGACGTAACTTTAACTAGCGTCAACTTTGACCGTGAAAAATATCCTGTACATCGTGACATATGGCAAATTGTTTATTCGCAAAATAGCGCCATAGCTGATTCTATCAGAAAAATTTTTTCTTACTCACTGAAAAATTTTAGTGAAAATCTTCTGTCCTCCGAAGAAGAATACTTTGTCCTTTACGCTACCGACACGAAGGATATTTTTTATTTTGAGCCAATCTTCAAGCGTGAAATTATTACGCCAGAACGTGACGAGTTATCTTTAGAAAATCTTTTTGAGTTGCCGACGCTAACTGATTCGGAAGCCGCGATTGTTGAAAAATATCGATTAACAAAAATTCGCAAACTCAATCGCAGTATTGGCAATTATCTAAAAAAGCTTTATAATTTTCGCTGTCAAATTTGCGGACAAAATATCGGCGCAAATTACGGCGTCAACGTCGTTGAATGTCATCACATAAATTATTTTGTCGACAGTTTGAATAATGATGCGGAAAATCTTTTAATCGTTTGTCCGAATCATCACCGAATCATTCACGCCGCCAATCCAATTTTTGACCGTGATAAAAAATTTTATCGATACCCAAACGGATATGAAGAAAGTTTACTTTTAAATTTGCACTTGTAACTTTTGGTTGAGGAATTTTTTACCTGCGAAGTTGACCAACAAAATTTGTTTGCGCCTAAAGAAAATCAATCACTTCAAAGATTCTGGCAACACGAAAAAATTTTGATTGAGTTCGTAAAGACGGGAAAATTTTCTTGTCTAGATTTTCTGCGCGGCGAAGATTTTTACTACAGGGACGTATTAAGGAAACTTCACAGCCGTTTTAAAGCTGAAGATTTTCCAAAGTTCGACATTATCTGCGTTAATTCGCTGTTTACATTTTTTTTCGATAAGACCGTTAGCACGATAAACTATGCGAAAAAATTTCTTGGCCTCAATGGCAAAATTTTTGTCGGTGGAGTAGCGGCAACGCTTGTACCAAAATTTTTTGAACTTTCAACAGGCATTAAACCGCACATTGGACTTTTAGATAAACCTGACGACTTAGACAAACACGACGATATTATAATTGACACGTTGCCGCCAGATTATTCAATTCTTGATGAAATTGATTACAAATACCCCGTCGCCGACGCCTACATAACCTACACGACGCGCGGTTGTATTCGTAAGTGTGGTTTCTGCGCGGTTAGCAAGCTTGAGCCAGAATACAAAGATCACGTCGAAATTTTATCTCAACTTCATCAAATTGAAAAACGTTTTGGCGCGAAGAAAAATTTGTTGCTTATGGACAATAATATTTTGGCGTCAAAAAAGTTTGATGAAATTATCGACGAAATTAAATCTTGCGGATTTGCCAAAGGCGCAACTTATCTTCCGCCTGACGAATACGCCGTAACGCTAAAAAATTTACACGAAGGGTTCAACGACAGAGCTTGTATCAAAAAAATTATTTGCCTTTATGATGAACTTGAACGCCGCTTGCCAGAAGATACTGCGGGAAAATTTTATACTGTACGTGAGGACAAATTTTTAATTAGTGCAGTAAGAGCCACTAAAGAAAAAATTTTTGAACTTGATGACTTTGTACGTCCGCTATATGAAAAATATTTCAAGCGCAATCAATTAACCCGCTACGTCGATTTTAATCAAGGCTTAGACGCCCGCTTACTGGACGAACATAAAATGTCACGGCTGGCGGAACTTAATTTGCATCCAATGCGCATTGCATTTGACCATATCGAGCAACGCGAAATTTATGAACGCGCCATTCGTTTAGCGGCAAAATTCGGCATTCGTGATTTGTCAAATTATCTGCTTTACAATTTCCTTGATACGCCTGAAGATTTTTATAACAGGTTGAAAATAAATATTGACCTTTGCGAGGAACTTAACCTTTCAATTTATTCTTTCCCAATGAAATATTGTCCGATAGATGACCCTGAATATTTTAGTAATCGCGATTATATCGGGCGGCATTGGAACAAAAAATTCATTCGCGCCATTCAAGCGATAATCAATGCGACAAAAGGTAAAGTTGGACGCGGTCGAACTTTTTTTGAGAAAGCCTTCGGAAAAAATCTTGATGAATTTCATGAACTGCTATATATGCCCGAAACTTTTATCATCTACCGTAAAAAGTACGAAGACAATTTGACGGCGGATTGGCGGAGAAAATTTTTATCACTTAACGACGCTGAAAAAATTGACGCGAAAAAATTTATTGAGCAAAATAAATTTTCAGATGCCGATATATCGACTGTCACATCTTCAAATATTCGTGACTTGCTGAAATTTTACCAAGTACGACGAAGTTAGGAGATGTTGAATAAATAGGTAAGAAAAATTCAAGCTGAAAAATTAAGGTAGCTAGCGGCATTTCCAAGCGCCTGCTGTAACGTTAAAATATTGGTGCAAATGGACGCGGGGTAACGTTTAACTGCTAAAACGTAAAACGCGAGGCGCACAAATGCCGCTATGTTTTCTTTTGCTACTTTTCTTTTGCGCCAAAAGAAAAGTAGTTTAAAAAAATAAAAATTAATCAACACGACCTAGATTGTAGGAATTATTAAATGGCAAAAAAAATTTCCAAATACGTCTGTCAAGAATGCGGCGCTGAATCAGTTAAATGGCTAGGGCGCTGTCCTTCATGTGGACAATGGAACACGTTAGTTGAAGAAAACGTCGAGGAAGTCAACCCTAAACACGCCTTGACGACAACTTTTGAAGTTCCGCGCAGAATTGCTGAAGTTGATTTATCTGAACTGCCGCGCTTTTCGACAGGTTCAGGCGAATTAGATCGCGTACTTGGCGGTGGCTTAGTGCAAGGTTCAATAATTTTAATCGCAGGTGATCCTGGCGTTGGCAAGT
>CAMJAZ010000008.1 GCA_946403735.1 uncultured Selenomonadales bacterium | reverse complement strand
CGTCAACGGTATTTTCATCATCAACTAAGTTGAAATCGCCGCTTGTGTCGAATGAGATATTTTCAGCATCTTTATCCAGCCAATCACTGAACAGTGAGGTTTCATTTTGTACCAAAGATAACGGCGTAACGTCTTTAGCAAATAAATTTTTGTCATCATCTTCAAAAATTTCAGCTGCCCCGTCGCTGTCGTCGTCATCGTTTTCGCCTTCGTCATCGTCAGAAATTTTTTTATCGTCATCGAAAAGCGTACCAGTAATTTCAGACTTCTGCGCGGGAATGTTTCTAGACGTTTCAAAAAGTTTTTTAGTACGTTGCTTAATCGAAAGACGCCCAAATTTGCAGTGAACCATCCAACTTTCAAATTCAAAATCTTTACCTTCAGACGTGAAAAGACCGTCAGGCGTACACATAAAAAAATTAATGCCTTTGAACTTTATCATATCGAAAAGTTTCAGCCAGGCTAAATCAGATTCGTTGAAAGCGATAATGAAAACTGCCTTGACTTCAAAGCCCGCGTTAATTTCATTGTCAATCAGCTGGCGAAATTTCGCGATACCTTCAGCCCAATCAACGCCCAAAAGATTAAGTGACAACGTAATAACGACGTGCGTTGTATTTTCATCGACTTTACGTTCTGCGCGTGCAAATGGAATTTGCGTGTTGTACTCGAAATGAAGTTTGAGACCGTCGCGAACTTTAGGTTCAATCGTTTTCAAAAGTGAAAAGCGCATGGAAAAAAGCAACGCTTGAAAATCATCATCAAAATTCGGTGATGAAGTGCGAATGTTGCGGAAGACGCGGCTACAAAGTTCATAACCATAATTATTAAGAAAATAAAATTGACGTTCGCGCCAAGTGACTTTATCGGCAATTCCCCACGTAAAAAGTTTTTCCAATATGGCGGGAATGAAAATTGAAAGGCGCTTAGTAAATTTGCCGCTACGTTTAATTTTGTCGGGGTCTTCCTTGAAAAAAAGTCTGGCATCCATAAAAAGTTTGAAAATCGGTAACGGATCAGCGGAGCCAGTCAGTTCATGTAATTTGTTGTTAAAAGATTTTACACTGAAATTTTTCTTCGACGTAGATTTTTCAATCGTAAAGCTAGATTTATCGAAAATGACAAGTGATAAATCAAGCGGCGGTTTAATCTTTCTAGCCTTGACTTGAACAGCGCTAATAGTTTGAGCATTTGGCGTAAGCGCAGATTTTTTGTCCACCTTTTCGACAACGTTTTCTTGCGGTTCAACTTCAACGGTTTCAACAGGGCGCGGGAAGTGCAGTTTATTTTGTGACAGCGCCATTAATAAAATGGGATTGTCGGGAAAATTTTGTACAGCCTCAAGATATTTTTCAGTAGTAAGTGGTTCATTGCTGGAAATAATTTCAGTGAGCAGAATAAATTTTTCAGCCGCCTTTGCAAGGTTCACGGCGTCAATCTTTGCAGACCTATTTTTAAGATATTCCGCCTGCAAGACAACTTTGCGCAGGGACTTAATCATATTTTCATCCTGCGAATCTAAAACGATTGTAGGAATTTTTGAAAGGATTTGCGAAATTTCTTCACGCTTAAAATTTTGTTCAAGGTTCACAAGTAATTTATCTACTTGTTCAAGTTTGCCAGAAGTGGCGGCGCGTTTAGTTTGTTCAACTGATGAAAATTTTTCTTGAGCTTCTAAAATTTGTTTTAAAAGTTGGTTTACCTCCTCTGAATCAGCGTCTATGAAAAAGCCTTTGTCGATTGATGCGGCTATATCGGCTAAGATTGGACGCAATCTAATTCGTGACGCTTCCATTTTTTGGAAAAGTTCTCGAAGTCGCAAAATAATTTCTGAATCGACGCTTTCCACTAAAATCTCCTCCTTTGTCGTTGCGTTGAAAAAATTTTCTACGCTAACCGTAAATTACAAGTTTATTTTAATTAAACGTCGAAACAAAAAAATCCTGCCGCTATTTATAATCTATGTTAATATTAATTAGTAATAGGTAAGGTGGGGGAACTAGGACGTATTGATTAATTCCTATAGTTTTAAAACTACTTTTTCTTTTGGCGCAAAAGGTGGGAAAAAGAAAACAGCCCGCTGAAATCGCATCACGCGATTTACGCGGGCGGGTGCACGTCCTTGCGCACCCCTTTCTAATCTCTAAAAGCTACAATGGAGTGATTTTTTTGGCAAAATATTTAATGTTTCAAGGTACAAGTTCACACGTCGGCAAAAGTATTTTAACTGCGGCTTTATGCAGAAATTTTTTCCGCGCAGGAGTTCACGTCGCACCGTTCAAGGCGCAGAATATGGCGTTAAATTCTTACGTGACGGCTGACGGTTTGGAAATGGGACGCGCACAAGTTGCACAAGCTGACGCCGCAGGTTTAGCGCCAATCGTTGAAATGAATCCTGTACTTTTAAAACCAACTGGCAATTCAACTTCTCAAGTCATCATCAACGGTAAACCTATAGGCGTAATGAGCGCGGCGGAATATCATCAAGGTTACGCGCTAAAAGCTTTCGACGCGGTTAAATCGGCGCTTGAAAAACTTTCCGCCGAATTTGAATTAATCGTGATTGAAGGCGCTGGCTCACCTGCCGAAGTCAACTTGAAGGCGAATGACATTGTTAATATGCGCGTGGCAAAATATTTAAATGCGCCCGTGATTTTAGTTGCGGACATTGACAGAGGCGGCGCGTTGGCGTCAATCGTCGGTACGCTGGAACTTTTGGACGAAGATGAACGCGAACTTGTAAAAGGCATTGTCATTAACAAATTTCGTGGCGACGTAAATTTATTTTTGCCTGCGGTTGAATTTCTTGAAAATAAAACTGGCAAGCCCGTCTTAGGAATTTTACCGTACATTGAAAAAATTGGCGTTGACGACGAAGACTCCGTTTCACTCGACGACAAAATTTCAAGTGGCGGCGAAATTAATATTGCCGTTATTCGTCTGGGCAAGCTGTCGAACTTCACGGACTTTGATAGCCTTGCTGGTGAAGTTGACGTGAATTTATTTTACGCAAAGACGGCTGATGAAATTGACGCGGCGGACGTTATCATTTTGCCTGGCAGTAAGAATACGTCTGAAGATTTAATTTTTCTGCGCGAAAATAAATTTGCTGAAAAAATTTTGCAACAAGCTAAAAGTGGTACGCCGATTATTGGAATTTGTGGCGGCTTTCAAATGCTCGGCGAAAAAATTTTTGATCCACTTCAGACTGAATCTGTTCACGTCGAACTTGACGGCTTAAAACTTCTGCCGATTGAAACGACTTTTAGCAGGGAAAAATTTACGCGGCAAGTCACGATTGATAAAGTTGACTTTGAATTTTTAGGCGAAAAAATCTGCGCGGAAAATCTTAACGGCTATGAAATTCACGCTGGGAAAACTTCCAATCTTAGCGACAAAATTTTTGTACGCGAAAATATTTTTGGAACTTATGTTCACGGAATTTTTGACAACGATAAATTTAGACGGCAATTTTTAAATTCAATTCGACGCAAAAAAAATCTTCCACCGATTGAAAATCTTCGTAACCTTCGTGCTGAAAGACAAAAAAATTACGACCGACTTGCTAAAATCGTTCGTGAAAATTTAAATATGGAATTGCTACAAAAAATTATCGACGCTTGAATTTCATAAAAATCTTTAATCCAAATCGTTGACGTAAAGTGTTTTTTGATTCGTGAAAATTACAAAGCCAGGTTTCGCGCCAGACGGCTTTTTAACAAATTTGCAGAAAGTGTAATCAACTGGAACTTTCGATGAGCCAGCCGCCTTTGAAAATTTCACGGCAAGTTTAGCGGCGTAAAGTAAAGTTTCTTCGCTAGGAAAAATTCCGTTGCAACGTATGATGACATGCGACCCTGTAATTTCCTTAGTATGCAACCAAATATCATTCGGTTCAGCAATTTTGAAAGTTAATTTATCGTTTTGTGAATTATTCTTGCCGATTAAAATTTCCGTACCGTCGGGCGAAAAAAATTTAAATGGTTCAGATTTTTTACTTGACGCAGATTTTTTGCGAATTTCTTTGAGATAGCCGCCTTTCAATAATTCTTCACGAATTTCATCAATTTCAGCAAGCGTTTCACTAGCATTTAAAGAATGTTCGACGCTTTCAAGGTAAAAAATTTCTGCGCGGCATTTAGCAATTTGTTCAGTTATAAAATTTTTTGAGCGTTTAAGTTTGTCGTACTTTTTATAAAAATTTTGGACATTGGCATTGACGGAAATTTTTTTGTCGAGCGGAATTTTAATTGTTTCGCCACTTTCGCTGTAAATATTTGGAACAATAATTTCATCGTCGGCGTGGTCTTTGAATTGGTAGCGGTACGTTGAAAGATTATCCGCAAAAATTTTAAAGTCTTCGGCGTTTTCGGCGGCGGCAAGTTCACTTTCAAGCACGGAAATTTTATTTGTAGCGCGTTTAAGTTCGTTATGGACGAGCTTTAAAAATTTTTCTTTATCGGGCGGCGTGTAACTGCAGGAAATTTCGTCAGCAACTTCAAGCATTTCGGAAATTGTAGGGAAGAATTTTTTATTGCCGCGCAGATAATTTAAATCTACAGCGGAGACGGCTAAAATTTTGCCAGCATCTTCGACAAAACACGGCGTAGGATTTTTAATGTTCTGCAGAATTTTTTTAAGCGAATCATTCAAACCGATTGATTGAGATTGAAAAATAATTTCTTGTGTAGTTTGCGGTCCGAAACCTTGAAAAAAATTCATAATGGATTTGTCGGGCTGTAAGTTTTTAGAAATTTCGTCAAGATTGACTGAAAAAATTTCAAATTTATTCTGCGCGGGCGGTAGTTGATAAATTTGATTGGGCAGAACGGTACGGACGCGGCTGGAATTCGTACCGATTTTTTTCAGCGCGTCGATAATTTTATCTTCGTGAAGTAAAATTAAATTGGAGTATTTGCCGATTAGTTCGATTGAAAGAGTAAGCGTTTGAATTTTGCCGCCAGCGCCGATAGTATCAACGTCAAAAAAAATAATTCGGTCAAGCTGATGTTGCCGAATATCAGAAATTCTGCCGTTTTCAAGATTTTTCCTAAGCACCATACAAAAAGTTGGCGGTTCTGGAAGATTTTCCAAAGAATTTTTTGCAATGTAGACAGAAGGATTTTGCGGCGCGACGGAAATTTTTAACTTGTACGTTTCGCCAGGCTGACGAATTGTAAAAGTAAAATTTGCTTTATTGTGTTGAAAAATTTTATCGATACGTCCGCCGACTAGTAAATTTTTAAGTTCCAAAGTCAACGGACGCATAGATAAACCGTCTAAATTCATTTCAATTTCTCCATATTAGCTTTTAGGAATTAGCTTTTAGCTTAAAAAAAACTACTCGATACTCACTAAAAAATTATTTTCTGCCGAGTTGAAGGCGCATAATTTGTTGAACAAGTTCAATAGCACCACGACCGATACCAGTTTCACGCGCAATTTCTTCAACAGTCAAACCTGCGAGCAACATACTTTTAATAATTGCGGTTTCATTAGCTTGACTTTGCGAAGTAGATTGTTGAGCGGTAGCGGCAGGATTAGTAGCGGGTCTAGTGGCAGGTTGAGGAGTTTTACGCGGCGGCGAATAAGTACCAGCGGGATTTTGTGACGGTTGAGTTTGCGCGGCGCGATTATCAGAAACGCGGTTTATAGCGTCAAGTGCAGCGCGTCGAACGTCTGTTGACTGCGCGGTAGAAATTCCAGTTTGAATAGGTTTACCTTGTGGAGTAGGCGCTGGATTGCCGCCTTTCATAGCTGACAATCTTTCAGCTAAAAGTCTAGACCGTCTTTCAAGTGAACTCAATGACGCCCCTGACTGCGCGGTATTTGCGGCAGGTGCAGTGGAGCCGCCAACTTGTACGGGCGGTGAATTTACCATACGGACTTGACGATTAGTTTTTTGCGAAAGGTGAACTGAATTTTGATCGGGCTGTGGTACGGGTGGACGAACGCCAGCGCCCATTGACTGCGCTAAAACTTTTGCAAATTCTTCAGATGATTCAGCTGGAGCTTGTGCCATTTGCGCGGCGGCTTGTACAGCTTGAGGAGTTTTCATCATAATGGACGGTACAAGCGGATTTTGACGCGGATTTAAAGGTTGAGGCGGCATTTGTTGTTGACGCGCCATCGCTTGTTGCAACGCTGGTTGAGACTGCATCATTGAGTTAAGCAACGGTGGCGGCATCATTTGCGGTACGGGTTGCACTGGCATATTGATAGCGGCGTTAATTTTTCGCTCGACTAAGTCCATTTGCTGTTGCATTAAATTTATATCGTCGACCGCGTCATCAAGCCGTGCAAGTAAATCTTTAATTTCTGTTGACTGACCTTCACTTTTTTTCAAAAGTTTTTTCAGTTCAGTAACGCGACCTTCCAACTGCGTACGGTTACGCTCGGAATGATCCAAAAGATTTTCTAAGCTAGACGCCTGCTCCTGCATACGCCCAATAATTTCATTGGCAGTATTTTCAAGATCCTGTTTAAATTTATTTGTCGACTCCTCAATGTCCTGTTGGTCAATTTCATTATTGCGCCTTCGTCTGGAATTTAGCCATACAATAAAAATAATTCCCGCGCCGACAGCTATCAGCACAATCATTAATTCGGTAATCAAAAAATTCACCTTTGCTTTTAAAATTCAAGTTAATTGAAGGAAGTATAACAAAAAAGCGGCAAATTTACAATAGCAAACAAAAAAGCCGCCGTTACATTTTAGCTAGAAAGTAAAATGTGCGGCGACGCTGTATAAAAATTTTCATTTCAGATAGAAAAGTCTAAAAGACGCCCTCTCTTTGGATCGACTGCTAAATTTTCTTCATCGTCATCATCTTGCTGTTGCGAAGCGCGGTAATAGTAACCACCATTGCGGTTTCTGCGATCTGGATCATCTTTAATGACGCCGCCTTCAGAATCATCTTTGTTGCGAACTTGCGACTGTTTAAGCTCATCATCTTTCTTTTGTCGATCAGCTTCAATATCTGTTTGCAAAGCGATAGCGTTATTTAAATTTTGGTGTACTTGACTGACATTGCTGGAGTTTGCAAAAGACATTTGCATTCCAACTGGCGCGAAATCTGCCATTTTAAAACACCTCCATGTACATTCTTAATTCTACATTCTTAATTCTTAATTAATTAAAACGGTCCGAGCGTAACTTCGCCGTCTTCAAGATACATTGTACAACGCGCGTATTTTTCCTGAACATTCCTATTAACTTTGTTAATCGACAAACGAACGCCAGGAAAAATTGCCTCCTCTGCGCGTACTTTACCGTGTTTCATATCGGCAAGTTTTTCTTCCAACTCTTTAATACGCTTTTCATCACGTTTAAGTTGTCCAGCAATAGGAAATTGTGAACGCGTCAAGGCGTTAATTTGGTCAACGCGACTTTGTGGCAACGTGTTAATGTCAATCTTCGACAAAGTGTTAAGTGTCTGCGTAATGTGTAAAAGTTTTTTCTTGCCTTCCTTGTAATTTTTGCAAACTTCGTGATATTCCTGCTGAAGGTTGGGATCGATACCGACGGAAACGCGCGTTACGACGTTAGCTTGATTTCCGATAAGCTTAGCTAAAACTTCCTCACCTGCAATAGCAATGCCGCCCATAAGTTGACCTTGCTTGCCGTCAAGTATAATTCTTTTGCCAGCACGTAACGTTGAATGCAGGGCAAATTTCACAATATTTATAGTGCCGCCAGCTTCAATTACAGCATTTTCGACAAAGCCGACGTTTACATTTTCCTTCGACTGAATTTTTCCACGTTCAGCGCCAGTTAATCCGCCGCCTACAAGGACATTTCGCCCAACAATTTCAGCGCCATTTACACTGCCGCGAATTTCAATATCACCAGTTGCCTTGACGAAAAAGCCTTGTTGAACATCGCCAGAAATTATTACAGTGCCGTCAAATTCAATGTTGCCAGTACCGACGCCAACTGAACTTTGTATTTCCAATCTTGGATCGACGCTAATTTTATTTCCTGTGTCGACAATTTGACCGTTAATCGCCGCGACAAGTTGATTTTCGCCGATAACTTTTGTATTTTTACCAACGGGCATAGGTATGGGACGCCCATTTTGCGCGGGAACAACTTCACCATAAATATTTTTACCAGGTGTACCCTTTGTCTGCGGAATTCTAATCGCCAAAGTTTCATTCGCCTTGACAAGTACGAAAAGATTTAAATTTTTGTAGTCAACGCGGTCGTATTCGTCGACAACTGGACGCCCTTTTTCACCAAGATCAAATTTTCTATCAATGTACGCATTATCGCCAGTAATTGGGGGCTGACCCTGCGCGGCAACGTAAGGCTTGAAGTAACCATAACTGCGCTTTATTTCTTCCTCATCGATACCGTTGGTGATTCGCAAAGCTTTTAATTCATCCATAACCATATCGAAAGTTGGAAGTCTAGAACCTTTTTTCGTGTCGTAGCGAACAGTAGCTTTCATTTTATCGCGGCTTATGTCAACGATAATTCTTGCGAACGCTTCTTCAGAGTTATCAGTTTGTTCATCTTCTGATTCAGCTTCATCTGTACCAACTTTAGCAAGTTTATCCGTACTAATTTTAATGGGGTCGGCAATTTTTTGAGCAATTCCTGATGCCTCACGAACTGTTCGTGACAACGTTGCCACGTCATAGTTTGCGACGCCGCTTTCCCGCAATATTTGGCGCATATCCGAAAGCTCAAAAAGGAGAGAATCCGCCGTGTTGGGGTATATCGTCAAATATACTCCGTCGTCTTTGAACTCGAACAAATATCCAGCGTCTTGTCCTCCCAGCTTTGGATAATCGTTTGTATCCCCCACTTCGCGTCCCACCTTTCTAAAAAAATTTATAAAAATGTATCGAAAATTTTCAGTGTAATTTAAATTTTATTTAATACGTCAAACTAAATTTTCTTTTGAACGCGCCAAATAACCGCGCATTCGGAAAATTGCTTTTGTATGAAGTTGTGAAATTCGCGCCTCACTTAAATGGAGAATCAAGCTAATTTCCTTAAGCGTCAATTCTTCGTAGTAGTAGAGGGACACGACAGTTTTTTCTTTTTCAGGCAAACGGTCAATCGCACGTGCAAGTGTATCTTTTAATTCCAAAAATTCCGCCGTATCGGAAGGGTTAGCGTCGACGGCTTCAGGCGTATCGGCTTTAATGTATTCTTCAAGCGGAATGACTGTTGCCGCGTTGCATTGACTTACAAGAGTTTGAAGTTCATCAAGGGTAATTCCAAGCGCCGCTGCAATTTCTTTATCTGTAGCACTTCTGCCTAGTTCCGTTTCAAGTTGATAAACCGTCTGTTCATAGCGTCGAATTTTTTGGCGCATAGTAACGGGTATCCAATCTTTTGAGCGCAGGTAGTCAAGCATTGAACCGCGTATTCTGACTCCCGCGTAAGTTTCAAATTTTACGTTACGATCTATGTCAAATCTGTCTATCGCGTCAAGTAGACCGAAAAAACCACTGCTTAAAAGGTCATCTCTATCCAAATGCGGCGGCAGACTTACGGCAAGCCTTCCGCAGACGATTTTTACCAACGGCAAATACATTTCCGCTAATCTATTTCTAAGTGCTACAGATTTATTGAGTTTATATTGTCTCCAAAGTTGTGTTACGTCAATTTTATTTTCGTTGCTTTCCAAAGTCGTCACCACCCTTTTTGTGAATTAAGAATTCAGAATGAAGAATTAAGAATTGTTATTATTCACTAAAAATTAAGATTGCGGCGGCGTATTAGCTGGTGTAGGTGTAGCGGCGGCGTTACCTTCAGCAGGTTGACTTTCAACTTTGACTTGCTCCGCAAATTTTTTACGTTGCCTTTCATAAAACCAATCAAAAAGCATCAGCAGAAAATAACTTGCCGCACCCGTCATAAAAAACGCCATAAGCGCCCGCATCATTGCCGTGCCAAGTCGTACAACGCCGCTCATCATACCAGCTACGAAAACGATAACAACGGAAACCAAACTTATTATAAATGCCGTGAACATTATCGACGAATTAGTCAAAGTCATCATCTCCTAGCTTTTAGCTTTCACCTTTAGCCTTACAGTACCCTACAAGCTACAAGCTACTTGCTACTAGCTAATTTAAATATCTTTTTCGCCGCGATCAATCGTTCTAACTTTATAAACGCCAGTGTTAAGGTCAATTTGCACTGTCCGTCCATAATTGCCGCCTGTATCTTCTGCGATAACTTTAATTCCATTGCGCCGTAAAATATTTTTAACCGCTTCTGCATTACGAGTTCCAACGCGCATAATGTCAGTTGCATTTGCAAAGGCGAACATCTGCGCACCGCCAGCAAGTTTAGCTACAAGGCGGCTTTTTGACGCGCCTAACGCTATAACTTCTTGCAACATAAGCGGAATACCTGTATCGGCAAATTTTGCGGGATTGTCACTAGCCCGCGCTTGTGTACTGTCTGGCAACATAATGTGGAGCAACCCGCCAACTTTTTTTTGGGGGTCGTATAAAGATACGCCGATACACGAGCCCAACCCATAACTTATTAGAGTGGACGGACTGCGACCGACCTTGTAGTCAGCCATGCCGACTTTTATAAGGTCTGCCATAATTATTCAACTCCCACTGCCTTAATCAACGTGCCGAGTGAACCGGGATCTGGAACTAAGAAAAAGTGACCGTTAATCCCGTCGTCTTCTGCTAAAAATTCTGTTTCGATAACCATAGCTTGATCGCCCATTTGTCCGAGCTGTACTAAAACTATATTTAAAATTGCGCCAGCCATATCCATTGCCAACGCGGGAATTGACGGCAACATTGAAATATGCGTGAAGTTGAAGAAAGCGTTCAAGTACGCGCCTGAAAGTATGTTTCCAATTTCCATAAGCGCTGATTCGTCCATAAAGTCCAACTTTTTCGTCGTGCCGTGTTCTCTGCCCATAAGTGTATCGACGAGGTAAAATGCGCTTTTCTTCGGCATAAGAAACAGAATATTTCCAGGTGCTTTACCGTAAACACGAAGAAATACGCCGACAACTATTGTATCAGGTCCACCTACAAGATCAGGTACTGTTTCAATCGGGACAAGTGCCACTTTCGGTACGTTCATATCGATTCTTTTATTGATAATCTGTGAAAGCGCCGTTGCAGAATTGCCCGCGCCAACGTTGCCTATTTCTCTAAGCGCGTCCATTTGTATTGGCGTCAAGTCAAATTCATCAATCATATAAAAAGCCTCCATTTTAGCTTTTAGGAATTAAGAAATAATTCTGCATTCTTAATTATTAATTCTTAATTCCTAACTGGGCAAGCCTACAATTTCTTCTAAGTTCAGCATAATGACAAGCCGTCCATCCATATTGCCAATGCCGCTTACGAACTTTCCAATATCTTTTTCGCTAATAGCCTTTTTCGCCTCAACCAACTTTGTAGGAATTGTCAAAACTTCCGTGACGGCGTCGACCAACATTCCGACGGGCAAATCACCGACTTTTACTGTAACAATTCTAGTTTTGTCAGTGTACGGTGTCTGTTCAAGTCCAAGCCGCTTTTTCAAGTCAATAACGGGTAAAACACTGCCGCGCAGATTGATAACGCCTTTAATGTAGTTGGCGGAAAAAGGAACGCGGGTAATGTCAACAAGGTTGCGAATCTCCTGCACCTGAAAAATGTTTACGCCGTATTCTTCGTCGCGCAGTTTAAATGCAACGACCTGCATACCAGTATCTATTGCGCCTTCGTCACCAAGATCATTAGTAACTTTATCTCTTGCCATAAAATTTTCAGCCCCCTTTTTTGAATTAAGAATTAAGAATTAAGAATGTAGAATTATTTTTTATCCTTAATTCTTCATTCTTAATTAATTAAGCATTGTTGCAACGTCAAGGATAAGTGCAACGCGTCCGTCGCCCAGTACCGTTGCGCCCGAGAACATCTTCAAGCCCATAAACAAATTGCCCAACGTCTTTATAACAATTTCCTGCTGTCCAATAAGTTTATCGACGACAATTCCTGCCTTTGATTCGCCCGCGTGTACGACGACAACAAAAGTTTCATCTGAATCTTTAACGTGCGGCACGAATAAAGTTTGTTCCATACGAATGATAGGAATAATTTCGCCGCGCAGTACGATAACTTCATGATTCTGCACTGTTTTAATTTCCTCTGGCTGAATGTTAATCGTACTGTCGATTGAGCCGAGCGGGATTGCGTACACTTCCTCTTGAACTTTGACAAGCATAGCTTGAATAATAGCCAACGTCAAAGGCAATTTAATTTTGAAGACTGAACCTTCATTGACATGTGTTTCAACGTCGACGTGGCCACTTAACGATTCAATCTTACTGCGTACAACGTCCATTCCGACGCCGCGTCCTGAAATATCGCTAATCTTTTCAGCCGTCGAAAAGCCTGGCAAGAAAATAATTCTAACGGCGTCCGCGTCGTCCATACGTTCAACTTCATCTTGCGTGAAGAGTCCCTTTTCAACCGCTTTTCTACGAATGACATCAGCGTCAATGCCTTTGCCGTCGTCAGTAACCATAATGACAACGTTATTGCCTTCGTGACGTGCGATAAGCTTAACTTCACCAACACGCGGTTTACCTTTTTTAACGCGGTCTTCTGGCATTTCGACGCCGTGATCAAGCGAATTTCTAAGTAAGTGCATGATAGGGTCGCCGATTTCGTCAATAACGGTACGGTCAAGCTCTGTTTCTTCACCTTCGATAGTCAAGTTAATTTCTTTGTTAAGTTCCTTTGTAACGTCGCGAACCATACGCGGGAAACGGTTGAAGACTTGGCTAACGGGAACCATGCGGACTTTCATAACGATATTTTGAAGGTCGGTAGTAACCCTGTCCATCTGTTCAAGCGTTTCAGTAAGTTCAGAAAGTCTATGAGTTTGTCCAATTTGTTCAAGACGAACTTTGTTTACGACAAGTTCACCCATTAAGTTCATCAGCGTATCGAGTTTATCAATATCGACGCGGACGGATTGACTGGCATGAGCTTTTTTAGCGGCACCAGCACCACCAGAAGGTTGAGCAGGCGCTTTATGTGCAGAAACTGGCGCTTTGTGTGCGGCAGGTGAAGGGGCATTAGCAGGGGCAGAACTTGCGGCAGGGGCAGGAACTGGCGCGGCAGGTT
>CAMJAZ010000007.1 GCA_946403735.1 uncultured Selenomonadales bacterium | reverse complement strand
ATCCGCCAGAAAAGTACGCTAAAGTTGCAGAGATGATTTTTGAGCAGGAAGAATCAACGATTGTCATTTTAGGCGGCGGCAAGGAAGATTTAAAGTCAGCTGAAATTTTTAAAAGCGCCTTGCCAGAAAAATTTTTGGACAACGTCATTGACTTGACTAACAAAATAAATTATCGGCAGAGCGCGGCGTTTCTCACGCATTGCACGGCGTACATTGGCAACGATACAGGCTTACTGCATGCGGCGGCGGCGTTGAATCGTCCAATATTGGCAGTATATTCTTTTGCCGCAGATTTGTCGCAAAGTGTTTATGACGTAGTAAGGGCTTATCGCCCGTACAATGTGCCTAGCGTAGTGATTCAACCTGCTAAGGCGTTGCCAGAATGTGCCGACCCAAATAAACCGTATAGTCAATATGGTTGCCAACTTCCATATAAGCCGCATTGTATAACGCAGGTTGAGCCAGAAACTTTTCTGCGCGGGCTACAACTTTTGAAAGAACGCGTTGCACAAAATTTAATTGAGCCGTTATATATTTTTTAAATCATATGAAAATATTAGAATAAATTGGGCGCACAAGTACGCCTAATTTCTTTTGCGCCAAAAGAAAAGTAGTTTATTAAAAATAAAAAATTTATTAAGGAAGTGACAAAATTTTGAGTAAAGTCCAGCTACTAGACACAGTAACAATAAATAAAATTGCCGCAGGTGAAGTCGTCGAACGTCCCGCGTCCGTTGTAAAGGAACTTGTAGAAAATGCCATTGACGCTAACGCCACCCGCATTGAAATTGAAATTCTTGACGGCGGAAAATCTTTAATTCGCGTCACTGATAACGGCGTAGGTATGAATATGGAGGATGCCGCACTTTCACTTCGTCGACACGCCACAAGTAAACTTTCCAGCGTCGAGGATTTACTGTCAATCGGTACGCTTGGATTTCGCGGCGAAGCTTTACCAGCTATTGCCTCCGTTTCAAAGTTGACTTTGCAGACACGTACTGCCGATTCTGAAATTGGCGTACGAATTAAAGTTGACGGCGGAAAAATTGACGACTCCTGCGACATTGGCTGTAAAATCGGTACAACTATTCTTGTAGAAAATTTATTTTTCAACGTACCTGCGCGGCTAAATTTTATGAAAGTCAATTCGGCTGAATCTGGCAGAATACATGACGTTATCGTCAAACTTGCCCTTAGTAGACCAGACATTTCTTTCAAGTTCATAAACAGTAACCGTGCCGTTTTGACGACGCCTGGCAATAAAAATTTGATTGACACTTTAACGGCAATTTATGGCATCGAACTTTCAAAGTCTCTTTTCACCGTCAAACTTTCAAGTGGCGACTTTACAATCAGCGGCTATATTAGCAAGCCGAATTTTTTAACTTCTTGGCGCTCACGGCAAACGATTCTGATAAATGGGCGCGTCATTACGGAAAATCGAACAATTATGAAGGCGATTGAAGAGGCGTATAAATCGCTTGTATCTAAAGATGGACATCCATTCGCCATTTTAAAAATTGATGTGCCGCAAAATTTGATTGATGTGAATGTTCACCCGCGCAAGTTGGAAGTTCGCTTTCAAGATGACAGCGAAGTTTACAGCCACGTTTACCGCGCTATTCGTGAAGCCATTTCCGAACGTCACATTAACGGCGATTTGCGCAAAGTTGCCGCGCCGCCTGATAAGCCGCATTATTCGCCGCTGAACCTTGATGAATATTTTGGTAAAGGCGATAAAAATTCTACGTCGACGAATGCTTTTATAATTGACCCTTCCAACGATAAACCCGCGTTGACAGTTGAAGAATTGCGCGAAAAATTGGGAAGTAGGGAGCAGGACGTAGGCAGTGACGATGAAAATTTTTTTAGCGACGAAGAAATTTTAAATGACGAAAAAAATTCTGACGCTGAAAATATTTCAACTTCTGATGAAAAAAATTCTGACAATGAATCTAAGCAAATGGAATTGGAAAGTTTTGCGCCTAAAAATCTGTCACTGGAAAATTTCCGCGCCATTGGACAAGTTGGTTTATGTTACGTTATCGCGCAAAGTGATTCGGAATTGTACGTTATAGACCAGCACGCCGCGCATGAACGAATTTTGTTTGACAAATTCAGTAGCTATGCTGATGAAGTTCCCGCGCAGATTCTATTGATTCACCAAAATTTACAGTTTGACGAAAGAGAAACTGCGACGATTGAAAATAATTTGGAACTTTTCGCTAAGCTCGGCTTTTCAATGGAACTTAGTGGCGAAAATGAATTTAGATTAACTTCAGTCCCTGTCGACGCCGCCAACGCTGACGCAGGCTCAATGCTCCGTGAAATTATTTCAAGTTTGCCTGAAAGTGATTATCCCGCGCAGATTGACGACGCTAGACGCGCTGAAATTGCCGCTAACATTCGCAGTAACTTCATTGCTATAGCATCGTGTCGTGGCGCGATTAAAGCGGGTAAACGTCTTTCACTTCAAGAAATGGACAGCTTGCTGAAAAATTTGAGTAGGACGCCGCACCCCTACACTTGCCCACACGGACGACCGACGATTATAAAATTTTCCAGTGGCGACTTTGCTAAAATGTTTCACAGAGGATAGGAGAAATTTTAAATGGCAGTTGAAGTGATAATCGGTAGGGCTGGCACGGGAAAAACTTTTTCACTACTAGAACGTATGAAAAAAATTTTGCGTGAATCGCCATTGAACACGAAAATAATTTTTTTGCTACCAGCCTATCAAACGTACCGCGCCGAACTTGAACTTGCGGAAATTACTGGCGGCGCTGTCAATACGGTTATGTGTAGCTTTCAACGTTTTGCACGGCAAATTTTATCTGAAGTTGGCGGCGCTACCGTACCGCGCATTTCTGAAATTGGTAGACGAATTATCCTGCGAAAAATTTTGAAGAAAAACTCTAAAGATTTACTTTACTATCAAAAGGCGGCAGATCAGCGCGGCTTTACTGAAATTTTGGCACAAGAGCTTAAAGAATTGCGCACTTACTCAATCGACGCGGCTAAACTCAATCAGCTTGACACTACAAATTTTGACGACGAATTAAAAAATAAACTTCATGACATCGCGCTAATTGCTGAAAAATTCCGCGCAGAAATTTCTAATCGTCAGAATGATGAAAGCGATTTACTTGAAAAGGCGGCGGAACTTTTAAAAGATTCTGCGGCTATCAAGCGGTCTGAAATTTTTATCGACGGTTTTATTTTTTTTGACCCTCAACAAAGAAATTTGTTGAAAAAAATTTTCCAATACGCTAAAAATGTTCACGTTGCCTTGCCTATGGAAATAAATTTAAATCACCGCGAAAATTCGTTGGAAGTTGGAATTTTTCACCGCGCCTTTGAAACGTTCAAGACGATTCGCCAGCTTGCCAATGAAGTTAAAGTGGACTTTGAAATTAAACGCCTTGATATTCAGCGCAGGTTTGAAAGTGACGAGTTGAAATTTATCGAACAAAATTTTTTCGCCCGTACGTACAAAAAATTCAGCGGTAAAGGCGGCAACGTTAAGCTTGTTGAGGCTGTCAATAAGCGCGTCGAAGTTGAAGCCGTTGCACGTGACATTATCAAACTTCATCGTGAAAAAAATTTTCGTTTTCGTGACATTGGAATAATTTTCCGCGACGACGCCTACAACGATTTAATCAAGCCAGTTTTTGAAATTCACAATATCCCGTACTTTGTGGACAGGAAACGCGCGGCGAATAATCACCCGTTAGCTGAATTGATTCGTTCCAGTTTGGAAGTTTTGCGGACGTGGCGACCTGATCCAATATTCCGCTGTCTGCGTACAGGATTTTTCAACGTGGCGCAGGAAGAAATTGACGTGCTGGAAAATTATGTTTTAGAATTTGGACTGCGCGGGAAAAAAATTTGGACGCAGGATAAGGCGTGGCATTGGTACAGGCGCGGGCTTGATGATTACGCTACGGAAATTGAAAAGCAACGTCCTGCCGTAGTTGATGAAATTCGACGCCGTGCAGTTGAACCGCTGATAAATTTTGCCGCTAAACTTCAAACGCAAAGTTCAAAATTGCAGGCTACCAGCTTATTTGAGTTTATAGAAAGTTTGAAAGTTCACGACGCTCTAGTTGACTTGTCGGAGCTTGAAGAAAATCGCGGCAACTTGGCGCTGTCGAAGGAACATTTAAAAATTTGGGACGATATTGTAACGTTGCTTGAACAAATTGCCGATTCTTCGGACGACGAAAAAATTACGCTGAAAGAGTTTGACTACATTGTAAATGAAGGTCTTGACGCGCTGGAAATGTCACTCATTCCGCCAGGCTTGGACGAAGTGACGGTTTCGCAGTTCGACCAAAATTCACTTCAAAATTCAAAGGCAATTTACATTTTGGGATTCAGCGACGAAAAATTTCCGCGTACTACACGTGAAAAACTTTTACTTTCGGACGTTGACAGGTTGCACTTGAACGACGCGGGATTGGAAATTTCAAAAGGCGGCAATGAAAATCTTTTGGCGGAGAAATTTTTAATTTATCGTGGCTTGACAACGGCTAGAAATTATTTGTACATTTCGTATCCGCTGGCTGATGCGGAAGGTAACGCGATACGACCTTCAACTTTTCTTGACAGGCTGAAAAATTTTTTCCCGCACATTGAAATTGAATTCGTCAAGCTGGACGTTTTGGAAAATCTTGGTACACAGGGCAATTACTCAATAGTCGAGCCGAATAAAAGGTTACAGGAAAGTACAGCGCTTGAACTTTACGCGACGGAACGTAAAATGCGCGGTTCTGTCACACGCTTTGAAAAGTTTAATAAATGCCCATTCAAATATTTTGCTGATTACGGCTTGAAGTTGGAGGAGCGCCGCGAATACAAATTGCTTGTGCCTGACGTTGGAAATATTTTGCATTCAATTATGCGGCAATTTGGCGAGGCATTGAAGGAAGAAAATCTTAAATGGGCGGACGTTGGCAAATTTGAAATTGAAAAGCGCGTCACGAAAATTTTTGATGAACTTACGCCGAACTTTAACAATAAAATTTTGTTGAGTTCAAAGACGCTTGAACATCAGCGCGAACGCATAAAAAAAGTTGCCATTGCGTCATTGCAACGGTTGACTGAACTTGACAGGCACAGCAAATTTCACCCAGAAATTTTTGAAGCGACTTTCGCGGCTCTGTCGAAAAAAGTTTTGGTGTACGACATTGACGGCGTGAAAATGGAATTGGTCGGCAAGATTGACAGGATTGACTTTAGCGAAGACGGTAAATATTTTTTGATAATCGACTATAAGACTGGTACAGCTTACCTTGACTTGTGGGAAATTTACTTGGGCGTCAACCTGCAACTTTTAACGTACCTTATGGCTACGAATAATCTTCAAGCCGTCGAAGATAGACTTCCCGCCGCTATGCTGTATTACTTTCTCAAATATCCTACTAAGCATGGAAAATCTTTTGACGACGCCAGAAAAAATATTGACAAGTCTTTGAAGATGGCGGGCTTTATCCTTGACGACGAAAAAGTTATCAGCGAAATTGATGAAACGCTTTCCACTTTGCCGATTAAATTAACTAAGGACGGTATACCTGATAAAAATTCTAGTGCTAAGGTAAAAAGCGGCGAACAGTTCCAACTTTTGATGAATTACGTTGAAACGTGCTTGAAGGATACGGGCAAAAAAATTTTAAGCGGTACGATTGCCGCCGATCCAGTCAAAACTAAAAAAAGTGACGCTTGCAAGTATTGTCCTTACTCCGAAGTTTGCCGCCTTGATAAAAAATTTGACGTGCCTATTAAAACGCCACTTGATGACATTGAAATTTGGAAAAAAATTTCTAATGGTAGCGATAATGATTGAAAAAATGAATGACTTTGAAATTATTGGCGACGTAGTCCAAGAAAATTTAGCGCAACTTGACGACGAAGTACAGCGCAAATTGAATTGTCGAATGATTTTTCATCACTGGAAAGAATTTGTAGGCGATGACGCGGAAGAAATTTTCCCAGTTGAAATTATTGGCACGACGCTAATTTTGTATTCCGACAATTCCACGTTAAAAGATAAGTTCAAATACCGCGCGTCGACTCTTATCAAAAAAATTAACGCGCACTTCAATAAAAAAATCGTCACGAAGATCGGCTTTAACTATTCAGCTTTCAAACTTCAACGCCTTACTAATGAAAATTCTAAAACTGCGGAAAATTTTGTTCCCAGCGTAGAAATTTCTTTGACTGATGATGAACTTGCCGAATGCGAAAAAAAATCCGCCGTTATCGCTGATGATGAGAGGCGGCGTATGTTATTTGATTGTCTTGTAGCTAAGAAAAAATCTGACAAGCTGAAAAATTTTTCTTCATGGCACAAATGCGCAGTCTGTGAAAATCTTTGTCCGCCTAATGAAAATTTATGTGGCGTTTGCAAAATTTACGAACGGAATAAAATGTTTAAAGCCATACGCAAAATTTTTTACGACGCGCCGTATACAAAATTTTTCGACGTACAGAAAAAAATTTGTGAGACAATGCCGCATATGAAGGCGCAATGTACGTTGAACTTCATCGAATCTGCGCGAATGTCACTAATTCAACAGACAGTACGAAGAATTTCTTTCGACGATAAAACATCGCCGCTTGCAAAATTTTTAGTGATGCTCGTACGTCAACTGCCTGAAGAATCTTTGACAGAAAAAATTATCGACAAAACCTTACACGAATTCCGTTTTGATTTCGTCGATAGACCGCCTTTCAATCCGCAGAACTTCAAAAAATTATCCAGCAAACTATCTAAGGCTTGAACTTAAAAAATATTGTCAAGCGTCAATAATTCCGTGCTTGACAAGGTAAGTATAAATACCGCTGTCCTCATTGGAGTCAGTGACGGCTTGCGCAAGCGCCTTGACTTTATCGGGGGCATTTTTCATTGCAACACTGCGCGGAATGTACTGCAACATTTCAGTATCGTTATAGTTATCGCCGAATGCAATAGCATCGTCGACCGTCAAGTTGTAATGTTTCAGCAAAATTTCAATGCCAGTAGCCTTTGAAACGCTCTTGTCCATAATTTCCAAAAGGTACGGCGCACTGCGTACGACGTTTAAGCGCGGAAAAAGTTCGCTTAAAGTACTTTCCATTTCCTTACAAGTCGGCGGTGTGCAGATAATCATAATTTTATTTGGCAAAATATTTTCAGCAATAAGTTTGTCGAAGTCAGCAACTTCAGCCGTAGCTTGCGTAATGTCCATTTCGTGCTGAACGTTGTATTCAACGGCGCGAACGTACCACTTTCTGCCAGCGTAATAATTTATGCAGACGCCAACCCAGCGTTTATCCATTTCCGCCAAAATATTTTTTGTGTCGTCAAGCGGCATTTTTTTATCGTACAAAACTTTTTCAGATTCAGTAAGTACGAAACCGCCACTGTAGCTGATGATTGGCAGGCGCGGCAAGCCAATTCCGTCAGTTATTGGGTAAATTGCCTCTGGCATACGTGCAGAAACTAAAACTAAGTTCAAGCCTTTGTCGACGACTGATTTAGCCGCCCGCGCAGTTAAAGCAGTAACTTTTTTATCGTCGGTTAAGAAAGTGCCGTCGATGTCAGACAAAATAATTTTAACGCTCATAAAAATTTCTACCTCCATTATTTATGATGACATAGGAAAAAGGTGGGGCACTCAAGGACGATTCTTTTGCGCCAAAGAAAAAGTAGGTTATTAAAAAAATTTTTACCAAGTTTGATTTTACTAAAACATCTTAAAAACTTAATCGTCACTCTGCCAGACTTGACCGCTGATAACGTCAACGCAGGAAATTCTCCCCTTCGGCAGGAATGACCCTGTATCAATCATAGTAATTTTATTTGGCAGTCGAATAGGATAATACCTATCCTTAATATCAACACCAGGTACGCTACCAAGATAAGGCGTCGGCGTGTGTCCAACGACAACTTCAGCTGTACCGTTATAGCCGTTGTAAAATTCTTCGCGTATCCAAAGAATTGATTCGACACTTTGATTTTCAAGCGAAACGCCTGGCTTTAAGCCCGCGTGACAAAAAATATATTCTTGACCGTCAATGAAAGTTCGGTAATAATATGGGCGCTTGTCAATAAAATTCAACGCCTCATTCAAAAAATCTGGATTAGTTTTAGTCCACTCATCCATTTCAGCCTTTGTGTATTTGCCACCGTTCGGCAACCAAATTGTTGATTCGTAAGTTCCAAGCAAGTAGTAGTACAACATCATTTGTTCATGGTTGCCGCGAAGAGCTACGACGTTGGGAAGTTTGCTAATGCGCATTGCCCATTGTAAGCAGTGAAGATTTTCATTACCGCGATCGACATAATCGCCAAGCAAAATTAGAAAATCTTTCGAGCCGAATTTAATTTTGTTGAAGACAGAAGACAATCTGTCAAAGCGTCCGTGAATGTCGCCCATTGCTAAAATTCTGTTGTACTGCATTTTCAATCGCCCCAATGCTAACTCTTAGCTGTAAGAATTTCTATTTGGTTGAGAAATTATAACATATTTGTTAAGATTTAAAAATAAAAAAATCGCCGCCAAGTTCGACGACGAAAAATTTATTTCATAAAAAAAATTCATTATTGGTGCTCATTGAGGGACTCGAACCCCCGACATCTTCCATGTGACGGAAACGCTCTACCAACTGGGCTAAATGAGCCAGAAAATAAAAAGTGGTGGGATTAACAGAACTCGAATCTGTGACCCCTTCGATGTCAACGAAGTACTCTAACCAACTGAGCTATAATCCCACGTCATTTGACAAGGCGTATTATAGCCGTTGTTTTAGTAAGTGTCAAGAAAATTTTTTGTACTAAATTATAACTTTATCACGATTCCTTTAGCGTCTAAAAATTTTGCCAGCAAAGTCCATAACGTTGCCCATATTAGCTGATGAATGGTAGATTGTAATTCACAACTTATCGGCAGGAAGTTTCGCGTCCATTCAAAAAATTCTGTCCAAATTCCAGCGGTGATAAGAAAAATTACTGCAACGTTCGACGCCATAAATATCAGCAGAGGATTTTTTCCCAATGCCGCTAACGGTTGAAAAAAATTTTTTACGTTCAAAAGTTTAAGTGCTGAAATTAAGATTAAACTGCCGCCCGACGTTATCAAGGCAAATGGCGCTGTCCAAATTTTTTTCGCGATTATGTCAAAGCTACTCCACAATCCGCCAGCTATTAAAAGTATGACGCCTAAACTTGCCAGCTGATAAATTTTTTCCCGCGAAGTTGAACTATCAATTAAAATTCTTCCCGCCAAAAATCCAAATAACATTGACGACGTTGACGTGATTGTCCCGTACAAGCCCTCTGGGTCGCCAGTCGGCGTGTAAATGTGATTAACAGTTGGGAAAATTAAATCAACTGCGCCACTGATATTGTTCACTTCATCGAAAGGATTTTCTGCGTAGACGTGAAAGCCGATTGACGACAAAATTAAAAGTACAAATGCCGCCGTGAAGATTCTAGCGTTACTAGTGAAAAATTTTGTTAGCGCCATTCCCAAAATATACGTCAACGCCAGCCGTTGAAGTATTCCGAACAGCCGAAAATGTTTAATCGCGTTGTTGTACAAATCGGCGCTTGTAAAATTTTCATCGAACAGGTACGCGGAAATGTGCCACGTTTCATTTAAAATTATTCCAAGTACAAACAGTAAAACTGTGCGGCGAAAAATTTTTCTCCACGTTGCGATTCTGCGCGAACTTGAAATTGCGGCGGACATTCCCATTGCAAAAACAAAAGCAGGGAAGGCAACATCAGCTATCGTTAAACCTTCCCATTGCGCGTGTTGTAAAATTTCGTAGATATTGGCAGGCGGCGCGTCAACTACAATCATTATGAAAATTGCCAGCCCACGAAATACATCAAGTTCAAAAATTCTCATTAGCTTTTAGGTGCTAGCGTTTAGGAAAATCTATTTCAACTTCAAACATTCTGTTCCACGTACAACTAACTTTGAAGTCACGCAGAAATTCATACGGCGGCAAATTTTTAGCGGCAAATTCACGCATTAATTCTGTTATGCGCTCTTCAACAGTGATATTTTTTCCGCCAAATCCGCTGTAAAATTTTTCGCCATTCGGAAATTCATAGAAAATCCAATCGCCGACCGTCGTCCGAACATTCGCTTGATATGCCCAATCGTCAAGATAACGCATTGCCAAAAGTTTATCTTTAGACTCCTGCGTCATATAGCGCGTTAAAATTCCCGTGCCAATCACAAATCCCAATGTATTATTCGCCGTGTTCCAGCCCGCGTAAGCCTGCAACTTGAAAAGCAAACCGCGTTCCTTCAACAAATTCATCATAGCATTATCAGAACCGTTTGCAAAAGTTATATCTGCCACGCAAACTTTATAGCCTTTGTCGACGTAGCGTTCAACCATATCGACAAAATATTTTGTACCGTAACGCGGCGCGTTGTAGTCAAAATTTTCGTCGCGCTGATTGGGCAAGGCGTTATGGCTGTGATACGTTTCGCCTGCAGGGTCAGTGTTTACAAGTAAGACGAAGTCAGCATCTTTAGGATTGTTGACAATTTGTCCGCCAGCTATTGAAAGTTCACTGTTTATAGCAACGCCAACTGTTTCATCGGAATAAGCTGGAAGAGTTTTAGCGCCCATGCCAATGTTGTAGTCGACGTAAACTTTAGGCGAATTGCCGCGCAGGTCGTCAACAGCTCGCGTCAAAAGGAGTAAGCCAAATTCATCAATGCCAGACAACATTTGAAATTTTGTTTTGGTAATATTATTTTTTTCAGCGTAGGAAATTATTTCTTGGCTTTCACGTTGAGTTTGACTGAAAGACCAATGGTCATCGCGTCCAATGATTAAATAGCTAATAGTGCCGTCGTTCGTCAAGTTAAGAATTTTTTTTGTAGCGTCAAGATTTTTTTGTCGGCGTTCGTACCAATTGTTAAAAATTTCGGTGGGAATATTTATGAAAAGATTGTTCATCGCCATACGTTCGCCGCTAGTCAATCCAACTGTTTCATTTTTATAAGCCAATGAAGTAGCGGTAAAAATATCTTTGCCGTACTGGGCGTAATATTCGGGCTCCTCGACAGAACCTGCTGTGCCTTCGTGAGGAGTCCGCATTAATGAACATAAGACGTAAATTTTCAATTTGGGATTTTTTTTGCGAAGAGCTTTTAGACGTTCAAGACGGCTATTTAAAACGTCGGCTGAAAATTCGTGTTTACGTGAAGGGATAAGTCCGCCGTAAAGTATGGCATCAGCTGAAATGACTGCCGCGTTAGCTGAAGAAACATTTTTTTCCAGCCACGCCAAAATTTTTTCAGGCGATTCACTGTTACCGAAACGGTCAAAATAATTTTTCGGCGGCAAAATCATTTCACAACCAGCTTGCTGAAGTACGTCGACAGTTTCATTAAAAGTAATTGGGCGGTCGTCGATAGGTATGAATAAAATTTTTTCGCCAGCCGCACTTGCCCGCGCAGTTGTACAAAAAATTATCACTAAGATTAAAAATACCTTATATAAAAAATTTTTCCTCATTACTCATTCCACATTCTTAATTCTTAATTCAATTAGTGCCAGTCGCCGCCATTACCCCAAAGTTTAGCTTTTAAAACGTCGTAATAATTTTTGTCGGCAAACTTGACAATCTGCGCGGTCATCTTAGATTTTTTAACGACAACTTCATAATTTGGTTGCACTTTGAAATTTTCTTGACCGTCAAGCATAACAATTATTTCTGAATTGGCGTAAACTTTTATTCGTACTTCATCATCTTCATTGACGACAAGCGGTCGCATTTGGAAAGTATGTGGGCAAATCGGAATGATAATCAGCGCACGAATATTTGGATTGAGGATTGGACCACCAGCGCTTAATGAATACGCCGTTGAACCAGTTGGGCTTGAAACAATTAAACCGTCTGCTTTGCAGTTCGTCAAATGCGTATCGTTCACAAAAATTTCCATTCGCAACATCCGCGCAGAAGTTCCTTTAGAAATTACAACGTCATTAATCGCATTGCCTAAAAATTTTTCGCCAAGTTCGTCGGCAATGTAACCGCTAAGCAGTAGGCGGTTTTCTACGACGTAATCGCCGATTAAAATTTTTCCCAAGCGGCTTTCAAGTTCGCGCGGTTCAATGTCAGCTAAAAATCCAAGTGTACCTAAATTTATTCCGCAAACTGGAATTCCTTGTTCTTGAAACCGTCGACAAACGCCGATAAGCGTACCGTCACCGCCGATTGATAGCGCCATATCAATGTGGACACGTTCGACGCAGGGTAAGCCGTATTCTTCCTTGCGAAATTGCCGCGCCTCTGTAGCTGGCATTACAAGCCGAACATTTTTATTGCGGTAGAAATTAAAAATGCGGTCGACAATCTCGCCGCTACGTCTTTTACTGATATTTGGGAAAACGGCAATTTGCATCATTCCCGCTTCGACGCCGAAAACTGTACCGAAAATATTTTGTCGCGCCATATTTTCTCCTTTAAGCGTGGTTAAATTTTGGTAAAAAAATTCGCCGCCGTAAAAAATTTTCCTTCAAAATAAAAATTTGTGAAATAGTTATCTATTTTCATTTTTGTTCAAAAGGTACGTTCCAATTTGCATACTGTACATAATCGACATATTGAAGAAAAACGCCGCCATTGCTGAAGTGTCGCCACATTTTTTAAATTCCTCACGGATTATATCGTCAAGTACTGATGCCGAAAATTTTCTGTAGATGCCAATTAACTTACTGAAAATATCTTGCGCTATGGCGTCGAGTGCAAGATACTTTATTTCTGGATTTTGTTTATAAAATTCCAGTTGGCTCAAAAATTTATCGCAACATGTAAAGCCCGTCGCCAATGCACGAATCCATTTTCTAATGTGATCTATCATATTGGTTGACGTATGAAGAATTGAATCAGGTCGATAACGATAAATGTTTACTGGGTCGGGATACTTTACTAAACGTTTTGCGCAAGATAAACAATAAATTGTAAAAACTAAATCTTCATTATTTTTAATCATAAAATCACGGCGGAGCAATTTTGACCAAGCCGTCCAAATATATCTTTGCGCGTGAAAATCCATAATGCGTTTTGTAATGTCTTTCGTGTCCAAAGTTGGGACTTTAACGTAGCCGTCTGGCTTAAAACTTTTTACCGTCAACTCTGCGCCTTTCAAATGTGGAGTTTCAGACGTATAAAATTTTTCACATTGAACAATATCTGCGTCAAAATTTTCTGCCACGCTGTAAAGTCTTTCTAATGCACTTTTTATAATTAAGTCGTCGCTATCCAAAAAAAATAAGTACTTGCCGCTAGCATAATTCATTCCAATATTTCGCGGTACAGCACAACCACCAGAATTTTTTTCAGATTCGATAAGCCGCAACCTACCTTTGAACTTAGGGCGATAACCTTTTACAACGCCTTTGCTGTCGTCAGTCGAGC
>CAMJAZ010000006.1 GCA_946403735.1 uncultured Selenomonadales bacterium | reverse complement strand
CATATTAAGTTTTAAGCCGCTTTGAAAATCTTCCACCGACAAAATATCAGTCAGCCCGACGTTGTATAAATTGACCGTGTCGTTTGAATCAGCATTGTTGATAACGTCGTTCCCTTCGCCGAGTCCGTACCAAAACATATTTTCAGCACTGCCGCCATTTAAAACGTCATTTGAGTCGCCAGCTCCGCCCCACATTGATGAATTTCCTGCGCCGCCAATAATTTCGTTGTTAAGATTATTTCCCGCCAAAATATTTTGTGACGTAGAATTTTGCGCGTCAATCACGTCGATATTGCTAAAATGTCCGTCCGTCAAGAAAATTGAATTGTCTGCGTTAGTCGTGTTGACGTACAAAATATCTCTATCATTGCCGCCGAGATAGTAATAACCTCTGCCATTTTCATAAGTTAAACTGTTAGCTAAGTCCGTATTACCAACTTTCACGTCAACAGGATTTCTGCCAGTCGCCGTGTACTGAATAACTTCGTTTACGTCATTTGTATTCAACGACACTGACAAAGTATTGTCGCCGCCGTCCATGATGACAACTAAATTTTCACCCGAGCGATTGAGTGAAAAACTGTCCATAATCGCTAAAACATCGTCGTCATCGCCGTTACCCGCCGTAAATTGCTGTACAACGTCCGCGCCGCCGCCTGCTGAATAAAAAAATACTTCACGTGAACCGCCGCCAACTAAAACGTCATTTCCAACAGCGCCGCCCCAAAGACTTGCACCAGCTCTGCCAGATTTAATTGTATTGTCATTGTCATTGCCAGCTAAAATTATTGTCGACGTTAAATTTGTGGCGTCAATCGTCAAGGCGTCGAGATTTGCGTATTCACTAGCTTTGTTCCTCAATAAATTCATATTGCCAAGCCAAATATCCGTGTTAAAGTCGCCTTTAACAACGAGCGTCGTACCGTTGAAGGTTGCTGAACCTGGAGTAGTTGTCGTCGTGGAAGTTGACGTGACGGTTGACGACGTAGAAGTTGACGTAGAATCAGAAGAATTGTTCACGACAATTTCAGTAGCTGGATCACGTCTAGCCGCCGCCTGTTTAGCCAAATATCTAAGCGCCATATATCCCGCCGCGTAAGTTCTTATACCGCTACCATTGAATGCGCTTTTCAATGCAGTTGAACTTGTAGCTACCTCTTGAATTTCTTTGCGCCGCTTATCATCAATGCCGTGAACAAGTTCCGCGCTACCTTCTTTAAAGACCGTTGAAAAATCGTTGAAGTAGTCAAAATTCGCCGCCATGACCGCGTGAACTAATTCATGGGCAATCGTCCTGTCAAGGTACGTCAACGCGTTGCTACTACCGCCACCATTGGGATCGGAAGTGTCAATGCTGTCGTAGTAGCTCATATTTAATTTAAGGTGAAGTTCATCACATTTTTGATCCGTGCCATATGAAGTGATCGCCATTCTGCCATCAGCTTCGTTGTAAAATGAAATATCTATTTCCTTAACAGTCGTCCCAGATTCTTTAAAATTTATGCCGAAAGAATTATTTATCAGCGTCAAGGATTCTTTAATCCACCAAGTGTAAAGCCCACCGACGATAAATTTTTCACTGTCACTAAGCGTACTAAGTTCAGGGACTGTAACTTTAAGCCCTTGAATTTCAAAAACGTTTGACGGGGGATAAGTGATTGACCCAGATTCAGGGACAATACTTTCAGCGGTTTTCGTCGAACCAGTACCAGCATCAGACCCGCTAATTGCGCCCGTGTCTTCGTTATCCAAGACAATGTTGCACATATCCTTGAGAAAGCCAGCGTAATTGCCATTGTACGCCGCGCAGTCTTTAACCATAGTTTCGGTAAGTTCCGACCAACTGCTAAAGTTGGATACAGATTTAACTGCCGCATCAAGCGCCGCTGTGCCACTTAAAGATGTGTTGTTGTCCAAATTTTTCATAAAATCTTTTATAACGCCTTGCGCCGTTGCCATAAAATTTCACTCCCAAGTTACAAAGACCGTTCCCAATGACGGACTTTGAAAATTCTAGTTATTTTTTTATCGTGCAAAAATCCTATAAATTTTAATTTCCAAGTGACGCTCCGTCCAGTCCCCAAAAATTTTTCTCTTACTAAAATATACGTGAGCAACTAAAAAATATTAAACTACCGAAAAATTCTATCATAAAAATTTATTTGAATCGTTTAGCGTTGGCGAAAAATAAAAAACATTTTTCAGATTATGGCAAAAATTTTAACGCCAATTTCTTAACGTCTATTTTATAAACAACTTGAAAATTTAAAAAAGTTGTTGTAAAATATTTCAAATTTAATTTTAATTCAAGTTCAAAAAGGTGAGAAGGTGGTTGTTATGGCTGAGCGGGAGATAAAATATCGCGGACTGAAGACTTTTCAGATTTTCGGTGGCGAGACGAAGAGAGTTTGGATTTACGGTTTTTATTTAAAGCGCGGGACTTACGGCGACCCTGGACCGCAGGCGCATATCTTCGTTTATGAAAATGGCTACGAAGGTTACCGCGTCGAATCTGAAACCATTGGGCAGTTCACTGGATTGTTGGACAAGGATGGAAAAGAAATTTACGAAGACGATATTTTAATGTTTTCAGACGGCAAGATTGGGCTGGTAGAATTTTTGCATGGTTGCTTTGTCGTTCGCTACGGCGCTGGGCACGGTTCATATGCCCTATATGACATTCGCGATTGGCAGCTAAAAATCGTGGGAAATCGCTTTGAAAATCCTGAATTGCTTGCTGAATTAAGCGCAAAAAAAAATTTCGCGGAAGTTCAAAACCTAAACGAGTTTGAGCCTGTCGCTTACAAAGGAAGTGACTAGATGCTATACAAAAAATTTATCGCGGCTGTGCTATTGACGGGCGTTATTTTTACAGGAACTGTCGAAGCATATGACCTGCCAAAAATTCGGGTGGACAAAAAAGTTACTGCCGAATCTAAAAAGCCAATGTTAGCTGGCGATTGGACGGAAACTACCCGATTTTTAAAGAAACTTGAAAAAATTCTTTCAGAAAATAAAACTTTATCTGTAGCATCTCCTGAAAGGACTTCATACGATAAAAACCGCGTGTTCATTGCCTTTTACAAGGGCAATGCTTATTTTTTGGACAAATATTCCGTGCAAGTGACTGATGATTCAGCTGGCGGACAAAGTTGGACGCAAAGAATTTTTCCAATAGGTGAAAATGTTTCGCCGAAGAATGCACAGGCTACGGAGCAAAAATTTTTTTTCGACGGTAAAAATTTTTACAATTCGCTGAAAAAAAATAATCCTATCGACGCAATGGCAGATGCTGACGATAGGAATTTTATGAATGAATGTTTTAAAGTTGGATATTACTTTGCATTTGGTGAAGAGCTAGATAAACAGAAACAGTAACGCGCCAAAGAAAAGTACAATGCTGAAACCGTGTAACGCATTTTGTACGGAGCGATTGTGCTTGCCGAAAAAGCCGCCGATAAGTGGGCGCAGTGTGTGTGAAAGTAGCGACATTGCCATAAAGAATAGCGGCTTATCGTACGTGGACAAACTGTAAGCTAACATAGCGGCGGAAATTGCGGCACCAGCCATTTCTGAGCGGGTCAAATTTCGACGAAGATCAGAATTTTTGTCGGAATTTTTTTTGCGCTCAATTTCAAGTTCCTTTTCTTCAGCAATTCTATCTTGAATCAATTTTGCGCGAAAAGCTGACCTTGATGACGCTATATCTTCAGTAGACATCATACGGCGAGGACGTTTAGGTTTGTCGTCAAGAAAATCATTGTTCGCCTCTGCCAAAACTCTTTCTTCAAATTCAGCGTCGACTTTAACTTCAACAATTTCAACGTTAGAAACTTCAACGCTAGAAACTTCGACTGGTTTAACTTCATCAACTTTATCATTAGAAATTTCAGCTATTGACGGTTCAACTTTTTCAGCTGGTTCAACTTTTTTAGTCAAGTCAACTTTAGGCGTACTTTCAACTTTTTTCAAGTTGTCGAGATTTAAATTTTCCCGCGCAGAAATTTCTTCGCCAAGTGCGTCCGTGAACTTATCGCGAAGTTTTTTTCGTTTACGTTTTTTCACGAACAATCCCCCAGAATAATTAAGAATTGAGAATGTAGAATTAAGAATTACATTCTAACTCCCTAATCTTGCCGATAATCGTTTCACCACCGCGAACTTTTTCGCCTTTCGTTACGAGAACTTCAACGCATTCAGGCACGACAATTTCTGTACATGAGCCGAAACGAATCAAGCCGTACAATTCGCCTTTTTCCAGTTTATCGTCGAGAGTAACCCAACTGACAATTCGCCGCGCTAAAATGCCAGCAATTTGTGTAACTGTGACGCGCAATTTTTCATTCTCAATGCCGATTAAATGCCGTTCATTTTCAAAGCCGACTGAATCTTTGTAAGCGGGACGAAACCTGCCGCAAATATACTTCTGCACCTTAATTTCACCAGCGATTGGACTGCGGTTGACGTGAACATCAAAGACTGAAAGGAAGATTATAATTTTAGTGCAGGGTGACTTTACAAATTCATCATCATCAAGTTGGACAACGTCTTGGACAGTGCCGTCAGCAGGCGAAACTATTAACGATTCGTCGACTGGAATTTTTCTTTCTGGATTTCTGAAAAAATAAATGCAGTAACACGCCAAAACTACAAACGGAATTGACGCATAAGGACTAAGCAAAATTCCGATGAACAGCGCGATAAGCAATGCCACCCCTGCGAAATAATATCCTTCCTGAATTATGCTCAAATTATCCACTCTCCAAATTAGCTTTTAGTTTTTAGCTTTTAGGAAATTTTTACTTACTACTAACTACTTTAAAAACAAATTTCGGCAAGGCGATAAGTCGACCTGCGCGGCTAGGTTGCAACATTGCGCGGAAAAGCCACTCAAGCTTAGCGCGTTGCATCCACTTAGGAGCGCGTTTGACTACTCCCGCCATAACGTCAAAAGTTCCGCCAACGCCAATATTTACTGGTACGTTTAATTCATCTTTATGTGCGGCAAGCCATTTTTCCTGCTTAGGTACGCCGAGCGCGGCAAGTAAAATATCTGGCTTAGAATTTTTTATCTGCGCGATAATTTCAGGTTCATCAGCCGCCGTGAAGTAGCCGTTCCGCGTACCAACAATTTTTATGTTGGGATAAAGTTCCTCCGCCTTAAGTTTAGCTTTATCAGCAATGGTAGGCGCAGAGCCGAATAGAAAAAATTTGTAGCCTTTCGACGGAGCAATTTTCATCAGTTCTTGTACTAAGTCAAACCCTGCCACACGTTCTGGCATTTCATAGCCGAGATGACGCGCCGCCCAAACAGTTCCTGCGCCGTCTGGTACGACTAATTCAGACGAGTTTAAAATATTTTTAAGTTCGTCGTCATTCGTTGCACGCAAAAGCATTTCCGCATTGGCAGTAACGACGATTGAATTTTTTTTCGCGGCGATAAGTTTTTCGACACTTTCAACAGCTTGTGCCATTGTCACCGAGTCGACGTTCACGCCTAAAATTTTTACACGTTCACTCATATTTAATTCCAAAATTATTTTACTCCGATAACTTGACTTTTTGGGATAAGTCAAACAAATCACAATCGCGTATGATTAACGCGGCAACTATTGAAAAATGCGCAGTAAAAATGTCAGAAACTGCAATAGGTCCTATGGCGTCCAGTGAAAAATCCAGTTGCGTTAATAAAAGGCTTAATGTTGCTATTATTCCGCCATTTCCGCCGACTGACGCTATTGCAAACAGTACAGCCAAAAATGCGATTATAAATATTTCTTCAAAAGAAATTGTTGTGTCGCTAAACTCCGCCGCGTAAAATACACTTACAACAATTCCTATTACCAGCGTTGATGAACATAATGTGTGTGATAACGGTATGTAAAAATCACAAAGCGTACTATCGATTTTCAATTCTTTTTTGCAAAGTTCAAGATTCTTTTGTAATGATGCAACTCCGCTAGCCGTTTTAAATGAAATTAAAATTGCAGGATAAATTTTTTTCAGAAAATCTAAAATTTTTACGTCGTATTTTATAGAAATTCGCAATAGCATTATAAAACAAATTGCTAAAAATAAAGCATATTTTACGGCAATTAATTTCCAAACGTCCAAAATGTCTGTTGCAGAGTAGACCAACATGATTTTGATTATGAATAAAAAAAGTATAATTGGGATTAATCTGAAGACTATACCGACGATTTTAAAAATTATTTGTCTCAAATCCATAATCAAATTTTTAAAATTACTCACGCGGTTACCTAACATCGTCACGCAAATTCCCGTTACAAACGCTAAAACCATTATTTGTAAAATGTTTTTTTCGACGAATGCCATAAAAATATCTTGAGGAAAAATTGATAAAATCAGCTCAAAAAATTGGCTTAATACTTTATCGCCTATTGAAGAATTTCCGCTAAAATTATAATCCATTACTGGAAAAAATATTGCGCAGATGAAAATTGACATAAACGCGAAGAAAAACATTAATGCTAAAAATCTTAATAAAATTTTTGAACCGACGTCGTTTAGCATTGTTACATCTTCCATCGCGCAAATGCTAGCTACAATAGAAATAAAAATCAGCGGAAGATTTACTGTAATAAGAGTTCCGATTAAAGTATTTAAAATTGGCGTCAAAATATCGTAAACAAAGATATTCTGCGTTGTCTGTGAGAAATTGCTAATTATGAATGCCGTTAAAATGGCGCCGACAATTAAAATTGTTATTTGACCGCCTGGAATTTTAAAACTTCTAAATTCTTTATCGGCAGACGCAATAATTTCATTGTAATTGTTTTCGTAGCGGTAAATTAATCCAGCTTTTTCGTAATTCAGAAGACGATTTATAATTTTTTCAGAAAAAATTTGTGATTCGTCATTATCTTCAAGCGGATTATACGGAGTGCCTTTAATTTTTATAGAAATTTTTGGCGTACCAAACCATTTTTTTTTAACAAAATCAAAATCATGATCTTCGCCAAATTTTTCTTGATAACGTAGCAATACCTCTTCAATCAAAAGCAAAATTCTGATTTTTTCTTTCTTAGGCAATTTAATAGGCTCAAAAAAGTTTTGAATTTTTTCTACAACGTCAGCAATATTTTGATTAGTAAGTTTCAAAGATTTTACCTCAAGAGTTTGGATTAAAAACTTATTCAACCGTCACAGACTTAGCCAAATTGCGTGGTTTATCAACGTCACAGCCGCGAGTTATCGCCGCGTAGTACGCCAAAAGTTGGAGTGGGACGACAGTTAAAAGCGGAATTAAAAGTTCATCAGTATCTGGTACGTAAATCACGTGGTCAAGATATTTTTCCAATTCCGTATCGCCAGTAGCCGCAATGCCAATGACAATCGCGTCACGCGCTTTAACTTCTTTAATGTTCGACAAAGTTTTTTCATAAACAGACTTTTGAGTTGCAAGCGCAATGACTGGTACGCCTTCAACAATCAGCGCCAATGTACCGTGTTTAAGTTCGCCCGACGCATAAGCCTCCGCGTGAATGTAGGAAATTTCCTTAAGTTTTAACGCGCCTTCCAATGCAACGCAATAATCTAAACTTCTGCCGATATAAAAAACATCTTCATTAAAGCCGTATTGACGCGCAAAAGTTTTTATCGGGTCAACGTCAGATAACGTTTCGCTAATCTGCGCGGGAATTTTTTTCAGCTTGCAAATTAATTCTTTCAATCTGTCAGCTGGAATTGTGCCGTTAATCTGCGCCATATACAAAGCCAGCATAAACATTAAAATTAACTGCGTCGTGTAAGCCTTCGTCGAGGCAACGGCAATTTCAGGACCTGCCCAAGTGTGAATAACATTTTCAGCTTGCCGCGCGATTGAAGACCCGACAACATTAGTTATAGCTAAAGTTTTCGCACCTAAACGTCGTGATTCTTTCAACGCCGCCAAAGTGTCGCTAGTTTCGCCAGATTGGCTGATGACGATAACCAAAGTATTTTCATCGACAATAGGATTTCTATAGCGATATTCGCTAGCTACATCAACTTCAACCAATTTCCGCGCTAACTTTTCAATGTAAAATTTACCGACAAGTCCCGCGTGATACGCCGTGCCGCAAGCTACGATATAAATTTTGTTAATGCTGTCAAGAAATTTTTTATCCCAGTTCAATTCGTCAAGGATAATCGATGCGCCGTCTTTAGCAATGCGCTTGCTCATAGTATCGCGAACTGCTTTAGGTTGCTCATTAATTTCCTTCAACATAAAATGTTCGTAGCCGCCCTTTTCAGCCGCTTCAGCATTCCACGTCACGTGAAAAGTTTTCTTGTCAATCGCGTTGCCTTGTCTGTCAATAATTTTAACTGAATCTTTTTTGACAATGCCAATTTCGCCGTCGTTCAAAATGTACGTGTTGCGGGTACGTGAAATTATCGCGGGAATGTCAGATGCTATGAAATTTTCATCTTTGCCGAGACCGATAACTAAAGGATTTTCCTGTTTCGCGCAGATTAACACGTCAGGATTTTCCCTTGACATAAAAACTAGCGAATAGGAACCTTCAATCAAGCTTAAAACTTTTCTAACGGCGTCGACAAAATCACCCGTGTAATTTTCTTCAAGCAAGTGTGCAACAACTTCTGTATCTGTTTCAGAAATAAATTTGTGACCGCGTGCGATTAAACCTTCCTTCAACGGCATATAATTTTCGATAATGCCATTGTGTACGACGACAAAATTTCCGTGACAATCGGTATGAGGATGCGCGTTTACGTCAGACGGTCTGCCATGCGTAGCCCAGCGCGTATGACCAATGCCGATAACGCCGTTAAGCGTTTTATTCTTCAACTTTTCTTTCAGTGAATCAAGCCGCCCAACAGATTTTTCGACGAAAATATTTTTACCTTCCATAACGGCGACGCCAGCTGAATCGTAGCCACGATATTCAAGTTTCGTCAAACCGTCCAACAAAAAATCTACAGTTTTTTTCTCACCGATATATCCAACAATTCCGCACATACTTTTTGTACTCCCTAACTTTATAAATAATTTATTCAATCTAAATGTGGAGTGAATTATACAACATTTTGAAAACGTTGGAAAGTACGCTGAATAAAAAATGAAATATTATTTTCAATCCATAAAGTTAATTCTAAAAATTTTTGTGGTAAAGTCAAAGGCGTTGTGCTATTATACGCGGCAAGGAGGAATTTTTAATGGAAAAAATTATCACGAAAGACGGTAGTATTGCGGAAGTTGAAGGCGCAGAATATTTACATTCACTTCGTCATACTGCCTCACATATTATGGCGCAAGCGATTAAGCATCTTTACGGCGGTGCGGACGGTCGACAAGTCCAACTTGCTATTGGTCCCGCTATCGACACGGGCTTTTACTACGATATTGACATGGAACGCAAACTCACCGACGAAGATTTAGCCGATATTGAACGTGAAATGAAAAATATCGTCAAGCAAAATTTAAAACTTGAACGCTCTGTCTTAAGCCGCGCTGATGCTCTTAAAAAATTTTCCGACGCAGGCGAAATTTATAAAGTTGAACTTATTACAGATTTACCTGAAGACGCTGAAATTTCACTTTTTACGCAGGGCGACTTTACCGACCTTTGCGCAGGTCCTCACGTACTTTCAACTGGCAAAGTTAAAGCGTTTAAGCTGATGTCGATTGCTGGCGCGTATTGGCGCGGCGATGAAAAAAATAAAATGTTACAGCGCGTCTACGGTACAGCCTTTGCTACGAAAGATGAACTTCAAGATTATTTACATATGCTTGAAGAGGCGGCGCGACGTGACCACCGTAAACTTGGCAAGGAACTTGAAATTTTCAGCCTTCATGACGAAGGACCAGGTTTCCCCTTTTTCCACCCCAATGGAATGATTATTCAAGACGAACTTTTAAGCTACTGGCGCGAAGTTCATAAACGCTATGGCTATCAAGAAATTAAAACGCCTATAATTTTAAATCGTCAACTTTGGGAACGGTCTGGGCATTGGGATCACTACAAAGAAAATATGTATTTCACGAAGATTGACGAGTTAGACTACGCCGTCAAGCCGATGAATTGTCCCGGTTCAATGTTGGTTTATAAATCTCAACCGCATAGCTACCGTGAATTGCCTCTTAGACTTGCCGAATTGGGCATTGTTCACCGTCACGAACTTAGCGGCGCACTTCATGGACTTTTCCGCGTTAGGAATTTTACGCAGGACGACGCGCACATTTACATGACGCCTGAACAGATTGAAGGCGAAATTCAAAAGACGATTGATCTTTTCGACGAAGTTTATAAAACTTTCGGCTTGACGTACAAGGCGGAACTTTCTACGCGCCCTGAAAATTCTATGGGCAGTGATGAAATTTGGGAGACTGCAACTGCGGCACTTAAAAAGGCGTTGGACAATCGCGGGCTTGAATACATTATCAACGAAGGCGACGGCGCTTTCTACGGTCCGAAGATTGATTTTCATCTGCGCGACTCAATCGGACGTACTTGGCAATGCGGCACGATTCAACTTGATATGATGTTGCCTGAAAAGTTTGAGCTTGAATACACTGGCGAAGATGGACAAAAGCATCGTCCCATTATGGTTCACCGCGTCGTTTACGGCAGCATTGAACGCTTTATCGGCATTTTGATTGAGAATTACGCGGGCGCTTTCCCAGTATGGCTTGCACCTTTGCAGATTAAAATTTTACCTATAAATGATAGTCACGCTGACTTTTCGCACGAACTTTGCAACAAGTTTGTTAAATTAGGTTTCCGCGCAGAAGTTGATGACCGTAGCGAAAAGACTGGTAAAAAAATTCGTGACGCGCAAATTAAAAAAGTTCCCTATACAATCGTCATTGGCGACAAGGAAATTGAGACGGGAATTTTGCCTGTACGTAAGCACGGCGAAAAAGAAAGTTTTGATATGAGCGTCTATGATTTTATTTCGTACGTACAAAATAAAATTTCTACGCGCGAAGAAAATTATTGATATTAGTTAGTAGGGAGTAGGGGGTAGGGGTAGGAAAAATTTTAAACCTACACACTACCACCTAAAAGCTAAGTTTGAGGTACTTTGCAATGAAAAAACTTTTAATCTTAGTGGCACTGTTCACGACAATTTTTTCAACTTGTCACGCTGACGACGTAAAAGTTTCTAATCTTAGCGCGGAAAATTTTTTGGCAAGTATGCGCGGCGTCCTATACAGCGATGCAGTTCAAAAAGATTTTCCTATTGCCATAACAAATTTAGTTCGCGGCGAAAATAATTTGAAAGTTGAAGATCGTGAATTTAAAGTTTATTCGTCATTTTTCGGCAAGCAAGGTTCAGAAAATCCTGACGGCGAAGTAACTTTTTACGTTGACAATACAAATTGCGTTAATTCGGTAAAAATTACCTTGCGCGAAAACGATAAAAGCGCGATTGAATATGCTAGCGTCTTTGTGTCAATTTGCCATGCGATTGGTTTGACGGAGGATGAGGCTAAAACTTTATTGAGCGGCGGCAAATCGGAAGAGCAGGGCTTTTACCATGCAGAAATTGAACAACAAAACAGAGTTATCTTTGTTGTTACAACTTTAGATGAAGGAATTACGCGCACGCTGTTTATGGCTGGCGACAAGAATGGTTGAGTATTTAACTTTAGCGTTCGTTTTAATCCTAAGCATTGTTGGTCATAACTCAACGGTCGTTTACGCGGCGGTTATCGTTTTAATTTTGAAAGTTGCCGCGCAGATTAGTGGACAGCCGCAAATTTTGGAATGGATGGGCAGTCACGGCTTGAACTTGGGCATAATAATTTTGACGGCGGCGGTACTTGTCCCAATCGCTGACGGCACAGTCACAATTCATACGATTATTGATTCGTTCAAATCGCAAATTGGCATTGTGGCGTTAATCGCAGGACTTTTAGCGGCAATGGCAGGCGGCGTCGGCGTACCACTTATGCAGAGCAATCCAAATGTCATTCCTGCGTTAATCGTCGGTACAATGGCTGGCGTTTTCTTCTTCAAGGGAATTGCAGTTGGTCCACTAATCGCGGCAGGGTTCACGTACTTTGTAATGGCGCTACTTGAACATTTCAAATAAAAATATTTCATATAAAATTTTTGAAGACTCAACAAATTTTGTACGAGTCTTTTTTATTGCAAAAAAATAGACCCGATAATTGTACGAGCCTTTTTGAGACGTTTTATATATGCCGAAAAAATTTCTATTTAAAATTTCCAACGCGCAAGATAAATCGCTCAAACGAAATGATTATTTTTTAGGAGAGCTTAGGATAGCTTGCGTGTATTATACGGTAAATGAAATTTATTGTCAAATAAAAATTACGTGTCGAGTTTAATATTGTCGATGATTCTGCCGAGACGAACGCCAGAAATTAAATTCCACGTCCACTTAATAGCAACGGTAAAGTTTGTATGCGCTCCAGCAAGCCTAATTAAATGGACAAGCATCCAGGCACACCACGCTAAGAATCCTTTCATCTTCGGACTTCCAACGACGGCTTCACCGCGTCCAATCGTCGCCATTGCGCCTAAATCTTTGTAGACAAACTTTTCAAGGTTAGTATCGCCTTTAATCAACTTCATAATATTTTTGTGAGCAGTTTTAGCTTGTTGAGTGGCAACAGGCGCAACGGTTGGCAAGGGGCGTTTCATATCGCCATGCATAAACGCCGCGCAGTCACCGATTGCAAAAACATTTTGATTGACGGCGCCGCGTACCATTAAATTTTCTTCAATCCAAATTCTGCCGTCGCGTGCACATTCGCCGCCGCAATTTTTCATAAGGTCAACTGCGCGGACACCTGCCGCCCAAATAACAGTAGTTGTGGGAATTTCTACGCCGCTTTTCAACTTCAAAACGTCGCCGTCGTAACCTACAACTTGCGTTTCCAACATTACGCGGACGCCTTTTTTCTCCAAAACTCTAACGGTTTCTTTCTGTAAATCTTCAGGCATCATTGGCAAAACGCGCGGCGTTGCCTCAATCAAAATTACTTGTACGTCGTTGAAGTCGAGATGATGAAATTCTTTTTTCTGAATCTCAATTAATTCAGTTAATGCGCCAGCTTCTTCAACGCCAGTAGGTCCACCGCCGACAACAACGAAAGTCATACGCTTTTTTCTGTCTTCGGGTGTACGGTACGGTTTATCAGCGCGTTCAAATTCATGAATGACGTGGTTGCGAATGTGTAACGCCTCTTGAAGTGACTTCATACCGAAGGCGTGTTCTTCAACTTCCTTCATTCCAAAAAAATTTGTCGTAGTACCAGCGGCAAGAATTAAATAATCGTAGGAAATTTCGCCGTGATTAGTTAATAAAACATTTCGCGCTTGGTCAACGCCTTTAGCCTTCGCCATAAAAAAATTTACATTTTTATTACTGCGGAAAAAACTGCGAATTGGATAGGCGATTTCATCTTCAGATAAAACTGCAGTTGAGACTTGATAAAGCAAAGGTTGAAACAAGTGAAAGTTATGACGGTCAACTAAAGTTATATCGACGTTTTCTTTGGCGAAAAGTTTAGCAAGTTTTATACCGCCAAAACCTCCGCCAACGATTACGATTTTAGGTTTTCCATTGGACATTTTCAAATTCCCGCCTTTCGACAAAAAAGGATTGATGAAAAAACATTTTGTCTGCGTAGGAAATTAGTTTACAACGTTTTTCTCAACGCATATTTTAACATTGACACTCCCCAAATAGGGATTTATGAGCAATTAAGCAAAATTAATTCTCAAAGGACTAGCCAATAGCCCCCTACTCAGTTCTTCAAAATCGAAGTTCTGGCTACTTTTTCTCAATATATTTGCCGCGCCGTTTACGTCTGCATTTACTATTCGTCCGTCTGAACTCATATATAAACCACGCTTGATTCTT
>CAMJAZ010000005.1 GCA_946403735.1 uncultured Selenomonadales bacterium | reverse complement strand
TCCTTACTTATATTGTGTCGACTCAAGATATTTTAACGCCGTCGAAATGCCCTGTGTCTTTGCAATTTTCCGCGCATAATCTACGTTCGCTTTTGTTATCTCGACGAAAATATTTTGCGGTACAACTTCCTGCAGGATAATATCTAAACTTATTCGTGTTGTCAGCAAATCTTTATTGACGACGTGGAAACCAGGATTCCATTTCTGCGCGGCAGGGTCTAACGTCACGCCGTTGTGGTCAGCGTAAATCATAAATTTTCCGTCCGAAGTAATGAAGGCATCGGCAAATTGTTTTTTAATACGCAATGCCATATTGTGAATTTTTTCAAGTTTTCGCGCAGAAGTTTTTTTATCAACATCAATAACACTAACGGACGGAATAGGCGGAATGACTTTAGCCGCGCTGAAATAAATAACGCCGTGTGCCTTCAAATTTTCAGCAAGCTTTTTACGAATCAATTTACCTCGTGCGTCAATAAAATTTTTGAAGTTGACCAGCCTAAAATCTACGTCGGGAACAAAATTTTCCGCCATATATTTTGCGCGTTCGTCATCAGTTTTAGCGGCTATCCAATCGCTGAAATAAGTTGCGCTTTTCTTTTTATTTTCGGAAGAATTAAGCAGTTGCAAATTGGGAAGAGTGTTGCAAAATTTTTCGTAGTAAGTTTGAAAATTTTTTTCGTCCGTGACACCTTGATCCAGCATTTCTTGAAGAGTTTTACTTTTAATTTTCGGAAACATATGGTCAACGTCGACGGTGGATAAATCAACTTTGCCGTCGTACAAAATAGTCAACGCCATTAAAACATTTTTTATAAATTTGTAGTTCGTACTCATCAGCGCATCAATCAGTTCGTCGGCAATTTTATTTTCCGATTTAACCTTTGTACCGAGCATTTCAAAGATTGGAAAGTTTTCGTGACTTTCATTTAAACGGTTGCGAAATTTTATCAGCTTGTCATCAGTACTAGCGCTGAAAATTCCGTTCAACGTCGCGCTAATGAACCAATGAATCATCTTGCCTTTATCGGCGGCGTAAGCGTCAATATTGTTGCCCTTCAAGTAAATGTACTGCGCAAGCGGAATTAACGCATTGTTCGACGTAAAATTTCTTTGATTAAAGCCAAATTCGTTTACAAGTTCGACGGCAGATTTTATCGCCTGCGCCATATTTTTCCATTCGTCACGAATTTTTTTCATACGTTGCGGCTTGAAATTCTCAATCGTGAACTTGATACTTTCCTTGCCTTTCGACGGGTCGCCGCATAAAACTAAAAACGCTTTCAAAATAAAATCGTTGCTGACGTTAAAAATTTTTTCGCCGCCGATATTATTAACTTCATTGACAATGTTAATAAGTTCGTTTTCAACGTCGAAGTCTTTCAACTGCGCGGTCGCCAGAGAAATTAAAAGCTCCGAAAGTTCGACAGGCTTGCCGCCGTTGTTAATGCGAACAAAAATATTTAGCACTTCGTCCAAAGTTTTGTTACTTTCAAGATGATATTCAATGACGGGCTTTATTTTAATGCGATTCCAAAGGCGATTTAAAATTCTGTACGGTAACTTCAAGTATGAATGGGTGTTGCTATCGACAAGATTATTTTCAATGAGGAAGTCTCCAATATCAGCGCTTTCATTAAATTTTTTGTCAAGAATTTTTTCGACGGGAAACCAGAATGTTTCGGCGTCACGTTTAGCGGCGTCATCATCAGTCAAAAATTTAAATTCGTAGACGTTATCAAGTCCCGCGTCGTCATCGCCAATGTCACTATCAGCGTTGATTTTCAGCAAGTTGAGATAAAGTTTTTGCGGCGTTTCAGCTTTACCTTTCGGAATGTACGAACCTTTCAAGCCAATGTAAAATGACGTAATGCGCTGTTGGCCATCCAAAACTGCCATGTGCGGAGCTTTTTTAAATTCGGCGAAACTGCGCGGGTCTTCACTGTAAAAATTATAATCTTTGACGAAGTCATAAAATTTGAAAGTGTGTTCATCTTCGTCAGGAACTTCCCAAAATAAAAATGAACTTATTGGAAAGCCGCGCATTAAGCTATCAAAAAGCGTTTCGATTTTTTTAGTTTCCCATACAAAGCCGCGTTGAATTGTCGGCAATAGAAATTGTTTTTTCTCAACGTCGCGAATCAAGTTTGCTATCGTTAATTCCTTCAAAAAAATTCCTCCATCGTAGCTAAAGAAATTTTTAATTCTACATTCTACATTCTTAATTATTTACAAACGCCGCAACGTTTGCAACCGTCGAAACAACGCGGCGTATATTTTAATTCGGCGGCGCGTTGATATTCCTGCCACAAATATTTTTTAGTGACGCCTTGATTAATAACGTCCCACGCAAAAACTTCGTCTAACTGCCTTTCACCTAAATAAAAATTTTCGTCAAGGTCAGCCGTCTTGAACAGTTCCAAAAATTTTTGTACCGAATCAGACTGCGCCACAATGTCAGCTAAATTTTCATCGCCGCGTGAAAGTATCGCTTGAACCTTCGACGCCTTCAACGATTCGGAAATTATTTCAACGTCACGAAAACTTTTCAGCCGTCCGCGCAGATTTTTCAATGCCGCTTGCAAATATTTTTTATCAGCCATTGCCGACCATTGAAACGGCGTAAATGGTTTTGGTATGAACGGGTTGACGCTTAATGTAAATTTGCCGTCCGCCACGAAGTTTTTCAGCTTGATAACTAAATCGGCTATCGCGTCAACGTCCGCCATTTCCTCAAACGGCAAGCCAATCATAAAATACAGCTTAAAATTTTTAATCCCCGCGTCAATGCCAAGTTTAACCGCGTTGAAAATATTTTCTTCGGTAATGCCTTTATTCGTGACACGACGCATTTTTTCGCTACCAACTTCAGGCGCAATCGTTAAAGTTTTTAAACCACTTTTCGCCAGCGCGTCAACAAGTTCAGCCGTCACCGAATCTGCGCGGAATGACGCTACAGACATTTTCAAGCCGTTATCAAGGATAATTTTGCAAAGTTCATTAATTTGCGGATAATCTGAAATTGCCGCGCCCATTAGTCCGAACTTTTTGCCGAAATGTTTAGCGTCATCAATGGCGGCTTGCAAAGTTTTCAATGAACGGTTACGCGGTCTGCGAAAACAGTAGCCAGCCATACAAAAACGGCAATGACGCCCACAACCTCGCGCAGTTTCCAACAAGTACATATTAAATTCGGTGTCGTCAGTGATTATAACGGAATGCGCGGGGTGTTCATCAAGATTTTTCACAAATTGCCGCGTGACTGGAAAATTTTTTGTGGACGGCACGTAAATGCCCTCAACGTTGGAAATTTTTTCAAGCAATTCAGCGCGGGATAAATTCCAATTCTCCGTCAATACGTCGACAAGCGGCGGCAGTACAACTTCCCCTTCGCCGATAACAAATGCGTCAAAAATTGCAGAAAGCGGCGCGGGATTGAACGTTGCACAAGGTCCACCAGCAATTAAAATTGGATCAAACTTTGTACGGTCGCTAGATTTGACTGGAATTTTGCCGAGCTTAAGAATTTTTACGACGTTAAAATAATCTTGTTCAAATGAAATTGAAAATGCCACGACGTTAAAATTATTCAGCGGCGTCTGCGTTTCGACACTTAGCAAGCTGGAATTTGTACGCTCAATTTCCGTGATAATTTTTTCGTCAGGCAGAAAAAATCTTTCGCAGGAAATTTCCGCCCGCGAATTTAAAAGTTGATAAATTATGTGAATGCCTAAGTTTGACATACCAACGCGATAAAAATTTGGGTACGTCAACGCAAATTTAAATTGCCCGCTTTTAATCGTGTAGCCAGATTCTTTAGTTAGGATTGATTTTAATTCTGTTATTTGTCTCCACGTCATAATTTCTACAAAAAAATAGCTTTTAGGACTTTGAAATAAAATTTTCCTACAACCTAAAAGCTAAAAGCTACTAAATAAAATTATCTTGTAAAATCTTTGTCGACAACGTCACCGTCACCGCCAAGTTTGCCAAAACTTTGACCGTTCATAACGAAATCAACTGCGCCAGCGTTCCCGACACGAACATTGACATTTGTGTTGCCTTTCCAATCCATAACTTGACCTGCAGTAATGACGCCTTCATAGACAACATTTCCGTCAACCGTCACGAGCATCCAGCAATCGTCAGAAAAACTTGCTTTAAGGTTTACGCCGTCAACTTTAGGTGCAGGCGCGGCGGCGGCAGGAGTAGCAACAACCGTTTCAGCAGGTGGTTGAGCAGGTGCAGGAGTTTCAGGCTTTGTCTGTTGAACTTGCTGAACTTCCTGCGGTTTAGTAACGTCAGATTGTGCAACTTCAGTTCCTGAACCTTTAAAGTAAAAAAAACCGCCGACAAGTACGGCAAGTGCAATAATCGCCGCTACAAGATGATTACTTGAAAATCTGTTGCTTACTTCTTCTAATCTACGACCACTAACACTAAAACTTTTGCCCTTCGATTCAGGAGTAACATCTTTAGTTTGTTCGACAACTTCAACTGGAGGAGCAATTTCTGCCATAAACTGTTTAACAATTTCATCACCGTTCAAGTTCAAAAAGTTTGCGTAATTTTTGACAAACCCTTTAGCGTAAACACGACCTGGCATTTTGTCGTATTCGCCGCTTTCAATCGCTTCTATGTAAGAGGCGCGAATACTCGTACCTTCTTCAATTTCTGGAATAGTCATCCTTTGACGTTCGCGCTCTTTGCGCAATATATCGCCTACCATTGAGATCAACTCCTTTCAGTTTTGGTATTATACACAACAAATTTTGTAAAAGCAATTAAATTCACGTTTCAGCAAAATTTTTCAGCCAAATTCCAATTTGAAAAATTTTCAAAAAAAAAGCAGTACATTGACTGCTGAATTTATAGCTAAAAAAATTTTACGCGTTTATCATTACGCAGTAGCTACAGCATGAACGCTGATTTTTCTGCGATAACGTCCGAGTCTTTCAAATTTTACTTTACCGTCGATTTTCGCAAAAAGTGTATCATCATTGCCGCGGCCAACATTAGCGCCCGCGTGAAAATGAGTTCCGCGCTGACGAACTAAAATGCTACCCGCCGTGACAAGCGTTCCTTCCTGTTCCTTGACGCCCAAACGTTTAGATTCACTATCGCGCCCATTTCTAGTTGAGCTGACGCCCTTTTTATGTGCAAATAACTGAAGATCAAATTCAAACATTTTTTTCACCTCCAACTGAATTTATTGACGGCATATTAGGATTGATTGGAGAACCTACGCGGGAACTTTCTGGCGTTAAAACCATTTTAACGGCGTGCGGTACAAGCTTTTCAATTTCGCGAATACCAATTAACATTGTGCGAAAAACAGCTTCAGTAACTTCATCTGGCGGCGTAGCTAAACGCAGTGAAAGTTTACCGCTAGCAAAATCGCCGTAAAAATTACGTTTAAGATGTTCGGCAATGCACATGTACGCCGCTTGAGCAACTGTCGAGACGCCCGCGCAGAAAATATCGGAGCCACGCGGTGCGGTGCCACTATGCCCGTCTATTGAAAAGCCAGTAATTTTGCCGTCCGCCTGCGTGTAAATCTCCGCAACAATCATTATTTAGCCCTCAATTTTTTCAATTTTAACTTTCGTGAACGGTTGACGATGACCCATACGGCGGCGATAATTCGTCTTGTGCTTGTACTTGAAAATACGAATCTTCGGACCTTTACCGTTTTTCACGACAGACGCTGTAACTTTTGCGCCGTCAACTTTCGGCTGACCAATTTTAACGTCCTCACCGTCGACAATCGCAAAAACTTCGTCGAAAGTAACCGTAGCGCCTTCCTCAACGTTGAGCTTTTCGATAATAATTTCGTCGCCCTCTGAAACTTTGTACTGCTTACCGCCAGTCTTTATAACTGCGTACACAAAAACACCTCCAACAGATGAACTCGCCAGGTTAGGTACTGAAAAGTTTTAAAACCTAATCTGCGCGGCTTTAAGACTGAAAAAGTTTTCAATCGAAACGAAAGATTAACATAGAAAAAATTTTTTGTCAATAAAGTTATTCTTCAAATTCTGTTGAAAATTTTTTGCCAAGCGTCATAGTTCAAGAAACTTTCGGCGGCTAAATTTTCCAAGTGCAAAAATTTTTCGTAGGATAAACTGAACGCCAATAAATTTTTGTCGATGAATTTCCGCGCAGAAGGGTCAGTCAATCCAACGTAACAAAAATTTTTATCAGTCATTGGATACAGCACGACTTGAGCACAGCCAGCGCCGAATAAAATTTTCACTGCGTCATTTGTCGGCGAATCGTAATTTGCCAAAGTCACAAGCGCTGAAAGTTGGTCTGCATTCGCCAAAAAAATTATTACGTCAGGAGTTTCATTTTCTTCGACAAATGCAAGCGGCTTGAACAGTAAAAATTTTTTACGCGGCGAAAGTTTTTCAATCAAACTGTTTGAAACGTTTTCAATAAAATTTTTGGCAAGGTCAGGCGTCTGCTTGTAATGTTCGCAACGTTCAACCGTAGGACTGCCGCAGGATAAAAAATATTCAATCCAGCCGAGCGGATATTTTTCAAAACCTAGCCCAGCGCGTCCACCGATACAAGTTGTAGTTTCTTTTGAAAACGCGGCAACTTTACCGTTAGCAGCGGCGGCAAGCATAGCGGCTACACAACCCCATTGACCCGCTTTAAACTGCAAAACTTTTTCAGGAAGTTCATCAGCTTGAATCACGGCTACAGGTTGATTTTTTAGCTTGATAAAATTTTTAATTTTGCTATCCATAAACTTTTCCTCAAAAATAATTTATTCTTCCGCAGACAAAATTTCTTCGATTTGCATTTTGAGTTCTGGAAATTCTTTTGTGATTGTTTTATAAACTTCCTCCATATCAACAGCTTCATATTTATGTGCAATAACATCTCTAAAACCTGCTATCGCTTTCCATTTTACCTGTGGATTTTCTGTTCTAAATTCAAAATCTAAATTTTTTACAAGTTCTCCAATTCGCAAAATTGCCATCGTCATTGCCATTTTCAGCAAATTATTTTTCAAAAATTCTTCTTCTGAAATATTTATAGAAATTTCTGCAGTTTCGTCAATTACTTCTAAAATTTTTTGCAAAACTATTTTATCTTTATGCTGCATAAATTTCTACTTCCTTTTCAATCTCAAGAAAACTATTTTTAAGTCCTCCGCGACTTATTACATCGACTTTCAGACCAAAAATTTCTTCTAAATCAATCTTCAATGAAGAGTGAGCAATTAACCCTGTTCCTTTTGGAAAATCTACAATTAAATCAATATCGCTATCTTCGCGAAAATTTCCATTGGCACGTGAACCGAATAAAGTAACACGTTTTAAATTGTATTCAGGAGCTATTTTCGCAATAACTTTTTTTATTTCTTCAATCGTCAACATTTTTATCACCTCAAAAAATTTTTCAACGCTACAAAATATTTTCCTGCAAAAAAAAAATAGCCCGCAGGCGAATTTATTTAAAACGTTGCCGCGCAGAAATAAAAATTTTATTCTTTCTCTTGACATACTCCCCACGCCTAAATGCGGTGGATTCCGCTATCAACAACCAAAGCTTAAAAAATTAAGTCTGACAATTTTTTTGCGCCGTTTCATAGCTAACGGGCTTTCACGCCGCGTTTTCGGTAATTATTATAGTTTCTTCTCATTCATAATCCATAATTATTTTCTTTCATCTTTCGCGCAGATACTCCAAAATTTTTTCCATATCGGCAGGTAATGGCGCGGTGAAGTTCATACGTTCACCAGTAGTTGGGTGCGTCAAGCTTAATGTGTGTGAATGCAACGCTTGCCCTTGTATGTCGAAAGGATTTTTCCGCGCAGTGTACTTTTCATCGCCAACAAGCGGGTGTCCAATTTCCGCCATATGTACGCGAATTTGATGAGTTCTGCCAGTCTGCAATTTGCATTCAATGTAAGTAAAATTTTTAAATCGTTCCAAAACTTTAAATTCAGTAACTGCGTGCTTGCCGTCAGCAGTCACCGCCATTTTTTTTCTGTCGAATTTATCACGACCAATAGCGCCGTTGATAATCCCAACGTCATCAGCTAAGACGCCGTGAACAATCGCTAGGTACGTCCGAACTGCAACTTTATCTTTAATCTGCGCGGCTAAGTTTATGTGTGCAAAATCATTTTTTGCGACGACCATAACGCCCGACGTGTCCTTGTCGAGTCGATGAACAATGCCAGGACGCTTTACGCCGTTAATGCCCGATAAATCTTTGCAATAAAATAAAAGCGCGTTGACCAAAGTCCCCGAGTGTACAGTATCGGCAGGATGGACAGTCATTCCACGCGCTTTATTTACAACGATAATGTCTGCGTCTTCGTACAAAATATTCAGTGGCAAATCTTCTGGCAAATACTCAACTTCGACGGCGTCAACTTCATCAACTGAAATATTTTCGCCGCCGATAAGTTTGTAGCTAGGTTTAACAATTCGCCCGTCAACTTTAACTAAACCGTCTGAAATAATTTTTTGAATATGGGAGCGCGACTTGTCTAAAAATTTTTTACCAAGATAAATATCAAGCCGCTGACCTTTAACATCTGAATCAGCTTGAAAATTCACGGTTGCCGCACTTCCTCAACGCCATTTGATTTTTCCGATTGAAACATTATAACGTACATCATAATAAACATTCCGACGACAATGGCAATATCGGCAATATTGAAAACTGGAAAGCCGTGCCGAATGTCTATGAAGTCGACGACGACACCTCTACCAAGTCTGTCAATCATATTTGCTATTGCACCTGCCACCGCGATTAATCCGCCATACTTCATCGTGACGTTAATATTTTTCAATTTTGAGTAGTAAAATACAGCGAAAATTAAAAGTATTAAAGCCGCTACGACGAAGAACCAGCGCTGATAAGGAAGTATGCCAAATGCCGCGCCAGGATTCAACACGAAGGTTATATGCAAACTGTCTTGAAAAATCGGTATGGATTCGCCGAGCGTCATTGAGTTCAAAACTTGCGCCTTCGTGTACTGATCCAGCGCGATTATTCCAATAAAAAGCAATTTATCGAAGTGAACATAAGCGACGTAAATGGTAAGTTCGATAACAAGTAAAATGTTTTGAAGAAATCTTTTAACGGACTTCACGCGCTTCACCTCCGTTTAGCTTTTATTCTGCAAGCTGAAAGCTTTATTGTTTGACGGGTGAATAAGTGGTAGTCTTTTCAAGTTCAGCCTCAAGTTCAGCCTGCGCGGCGGCTTTAGCAGACTTCAAAGCCTGTTCAATTTTCGACGTTGTCTCAACTTTCGCATTAGCTTTTGGCTCATCATCAGAATCGAAAACTTTTGTATCGGATTCAGCGTCAGTAGATTCTTGAAATGTAGAAATGATTCTTTCAGTGGAATTATCAATAGGCGGCGGCTCTTCAGGTTGAGGATTGACAATCGCTTGAGTTTTCAAACTTTGTTCAAAGGCAGAGAAGACGGACGATTGAATTTTGCCGAAATCTTCAGGACGCGGCAGAGAATGTAACAGTTGATTCGTCACGGCAAGTTCAGCTTCAAGTGACGTTCTGATACGAACGAACAACGCTTCTTTATCGGTAATAATTCTTGAATATTCGGCGGCAATGTCACTAAGTTTACGTTGTGCCTCATCAAGTTGCCGTTTAATATCCATTTGCGTCTGTTCGCGCATATTTTGCATTTCGCGGACAGTATTTTCATACATATTTTTGGATTCGCGGACGGCATTTTCACGCATTTCCTTAGCATTTTTTTTCGCCGCGCTGACGACTTCATCAGCAGTTTTTTGAGCTACAACTAAGGTATCCTGCAAATTTCTTTCCAAATTTCTGTAATGATTCAGTTCCTTGTCATTATAACGAACTTGTTCTTTCAAGCGTTCATTTTCGCGCGTAAGTTTTTCGTAATCGGCAACGACTACGTCAAGAAATTCATCAACTTCACTTTCTTTGTAACCGCGCAAACCTTTTTTAAATTCGCGGTTATGAATATCCATTGGTGTAAGCAAAGGCAACTCCTCCTTTTTGAATTAGGAATTAGGAATGCGAAATTCGTAATTCTTAATGTGTAATGAATTTTTTCTATGTCAAAAAAATCTTTTCAATACAACGCTGATTCTACCTTTTTTAGTTTGCCCACGAATTTCAGCAACTTCTAAACGTCCACGTCCATGCATACTAAGTACGTCGCCTTCCTTAATGGACTGCGCGGCATTTTTAACAGTCTGCCAGTTGAGTTTAACTTTATCGGCGGCAATTTCAGTAGCGGCTTTTGAACGTGACATACCAAAACCAGCGGCGGCTATCGAATCTGCGCGGAGTGACGCAACGGTAGCTTTAATTTCTTTAACGCGCTCTTCCTTCGGCGCAATTTCGGAAAGTTCATCTAACGTCGTCTCAACTGGAGCGTCGCCAATTCGTTTTAAGTTCGTGACAAAATAATCAACCAACTTTTTATCGACAAGAATTTTAGCAAATTCTTTAGTCGCGATAATGTCGCCGACAACTTCGCGTTCGACGCCTAAACTTAAAATTGAACCAAGTACGTCACGATGACTAAGCCGCGCAAATTCGCCGTTCCATTCAGCTTTAATCACAGCAATTTCAAAGGCTGGCGTACCTGCAAAATCTTCGTGACAAAATGCCGCGCGTCGACGTTCAGCGCCATTAAATCCACCGTCAAAGTCAACGTTCAAGCCGCCTAAAGTTTTTGAAATGGTTTCCGCCATACTCTGTTCAAACGGCGTCAAAAAGCCACTAAGCTTGTATTTCTGATTTTTAAGCGCCTGTTCAGCAAAATCGACAAGCTTAACCGCCATTGATTCGCCTTCTGTGCCTTTATAGTAGCGAATAATTTTTTCTCTAGAATTTTTCAAAAACTCTACAACCTACTTCCTATTCCCTACTCACTAAAAACTATTTACTCATCCAAGGATTGCCATCCGTCTTTCTAACGTCCTCTGTGTACGTGACAGTCACATTGTTGGGCGCACTGATGAAAACTTTCTGGCTAACTTGCCTAAGTGTACCGTTCAGCGCGTAAACAGTGCCGCTTATAAAGTCGACAATGCGTTGAGCGTCGGCAGTGTCAGTGTTTTCAAAGTTGATAATGACGGGGACTTTTTCACGCAATGCATTTGCAATAGTCTGCGCGTCGTCAGCAAAACTTTTCGGACGAATTGTAGTAATTTTCGATTTAACCATAGCACCTCTCGAATTTTCCCTTACAGCAACAGCGGAGCTGAAGTCCACAACGTTAGTAGCAGTATGCGACGGCGGAGTCGGTACAGGTTTTTCTTCCTGCGGCTCTAACGGCGTCGAACGAATTTCATCTTTTTCCTGCATTTCAGTTTCCTTTTCATCATCGCCAGAAAAACCGAACGTCTTGCTCCACTTGTCCATTATACCCATTTTTCAAAGTCCCCCATTCTAGCTGGCATGTTTCAGCTGTCAGCTTTCATTTAGAAAAAATAATTAATAAGACCTCAATAAGTCCGTTCGCCAAAAATAGCCGTTCCTATCCGTACAACGTTTGACCCTTCCTCTACTGCAATTTTATAATCGTGCGTCATTCCCATTGATAAAAAATTAAAGTCCTGCCGCGTACTAGCAAGTTCATCAAAAATTTTTTTCATACGACGAAACAACGGGCGGCATTGTTCAACGTCAGCGTAATTCGGCGCTATCAACATTAAGCCGCGAAGACGTAAATTTTTCAGCGCGTCAACATTTTCAATCAAGCCGTGCAAATTTTCTTCACTTATGCCGAACTTTGTATCTTCATTCGCCAAGTTCACTTGAATTAAAATATCTTGAACTTTTTCAATGGAACTTGCCGCCTTGTCAATCGTTGTCGCTAAGTTTGCACTGTCCACAGAGTGAATCAAATCAAAAAGTTTTACAGCCTGTTTAGCCTTATTTGTTTGAAGATGTCCAATTAAATGTTTCGTCACGCCGTCACGTTCAAGCGTTGCAAATTTTTCCGCCGCTTCTTGAACTCGATTTTCACCAACGTCACAAATTCCCGCGTCAATCGCTTCACGCATTAATTCAACGCCGTGATTTTTAGTAACCGCCACAAGTTTTACTGGCTCATCAGCAAAGGCACTTCGACGCCTAAACTTTTGAATTTCTTCACGTACAAGGTTTAAATTTTCCTTCACACTCGCCAAAAAATTCGCCTCCCTGTTTATATTAAACTACTCGGCTTTTATAGTCAATATCATATAAATTTCAGATTAAAAATTTTTATCTAGGTCGTGTTGAATGTTTTTTAAATTTTTTTTAATAAACTTCTTTTCTTTTGGCGCAAAAGAAAAGAAGCAAAAGAAAACATGCCCGCTGAAATCGCATCACGCGATTTACGCGGGCGGGCGCGCGTCCTTGCGCGCCCCTTTCTATCCAACGTTATAAAAATTGTTAAATTTATTTTTTATTCAACTCCACCTAATTATAAACAGTGACAAAAATTTTTAGCAACTAACCGCGCGAATTATTTTTTCCTTGAGTTCGTACAAAACATTTGCGGCAGTTAAATTCGTCAGCTCGACTAAAAAATTTTCTATGTCGTCGGGCAAAAGAATTAAAGTCAACGTGACAAGATCGGCGTACTTCGAATTAGTGACGGTAATATTTTTTTTCCGCAAAAAATTTTCTATCGTCGCTAAAAAATTATATTCCAATGTCAACTCCACTTGCTGAAAGGTCGTCATCTGAACAATCTTTGCCGCGTCAAGCCCAAGTGTCGCTGTATGTGAATACGCGCGAATCAAGCCGCCTGCGCCTAACTTTATGCCGCCAAAATATCGCGTGACTACAACGGCTGTATTTGTCAACTCGTGCTTTTTAATCGTGTCCAAAATTGGATTGCCAGCCGTCCCGCTAGGTTCGCCGTCGTCATTTGATTTTTGTATGTTGCCAAGCTCGCCTAAAATCCACGCCGAACAATTATGCGTAGCGTCAAAATATTTTTTACGAATTGCTTGCACAAATTCCCGCGCAGATTCTTCCGTCTCAACGTGCTTGACGTTCGCAATAAAAATAGATTTTTTTATTTCGTATTCAGCAGAAAAAATTTCGCTGTCCGCAATAGTTTTATAATTTTTCATAAATTTTTCCCAAGTTCAATGAACAACGCGGTATTGTCTTTCGACGTAACCGAAACCGTCGATAACGTGTAAGTAGTAGCTAGCTTTGCGGCGAAAATCTCGGACGGGATCGCCGCCTTTCTTTTCGTCGTAATGCAATTTATTTTGAGCGTGAGGAGATGTAAAGCCAAATAAAATTTTCAGCGGCAACAATCGACCTTGACGCGGCAAAATTGAATCGTCGGCAACGTTCAGCGGATAAAATTCGCCGTCGACTTCGATTAAAAGCATTGGCGCAACTCCATTGACAAAAGTTCCACCAGGCGGCATTGCTAAATTATAATCACCGTTAGCTAGCGCGATTGGCTGATTATTTTTTATGTAACTTATCGCGTGGGACGGAAAAATTTCCGCGTGAAAGCTAGGCTCTTTGTCAGAATCGTTGTTGAAGATGACGACTGCAAATGCCAGCAGAAAAAATAAAATGGCTACGATTGTGTAACGTCTCCACTTGAAAGGTTGCGGGCGAAAAATTTTATTGGCGTCGTGATTTAATTTTGCGTCACTCATTTAAAAATTTCCAAAAGGCATTTTATTAGAATGTTCATTAATGTCTTTGATGACAGTTTTTTCATGTTTGCCGAGAATCCAGCCCAAAATTTTTATTTCGGCATAAGTAGCAAGTTTTTGGCGATAAACGTCGTCATTGGAAAAGGAAAGTTCCTTGTAGGTAATTAACGCTTGATTGTACCGCGCCAGAACTTCCTGCGGTGAGCGCATACGTTCAACTGGATTGTTGTAACGATCTAACTCCTCCTTAATATGGTTTCGTAACATTTCAGACAAATAAATCAACTCCATTTCTTTTGC
>CAMJAZ010000004.1 GCA_946403735.1 uncultured Selenomonadales bacterium | reverse complement strand
CGCGACATTAGACCTGTCGAATATGAATACAAAGGCGAAAAAATTATTGTTAATCAACCAGCTTGGTTTAATGATAAATGTGACGATTGGATTTTAACAAGTAAAGATTGGGATATTGCTGATGAAGCTTTTAAAATTTTGAAAGCGCGTTATGCTGAAAAAATTTCTAAACTCAATTTTTCTGATGAAAATGTCGCCTTTGCATAAAAAAACTTGCCCAAAATTTTTCAGCAAGTTTACTAAAATTTTTTACAACTTAATTCCCAAGTCCCATTCACTGGGCCAGAATCTTTCCGCCATATCCAAAACTGGCGGCACTAGTTCACGGACATTTAAAATTCTTTTTAGTTGCCACGTACCATTTACATTGACAAATTCAAATTTAAAATTTAAATTTCCCCACATTTTGCCGTAAGACGAATTATCGCCAAAAATATCAACGTCGGCAACTGCGCGGGAATTTTCTATTGAAACGTTTTTAATTTCGCAACTCAACGCCTTCAAAAGTCGTCCAAGCTCGACGCCACAAAAATTTATCGGATTAGTAATAAAACTTTTCGGCGCAACTAAATTTTTGTCAAAGTAAGCATTCATCGTGCGCTTTACAAATCCTAAATGAATTTTGCGAAATTTTTCATTGTAGAATCTCAACGCCGTTGCACCAAATTTGAAAAGTAAATCGTGCGGGTAAAGTTTATGGAATTTCGCGCAATTTATCGCCAATTCGTCAATAACTTCGTCGTAGCCTTCGTTCAAAAATTTATCAACGTCAACATGCGCCGTTAAATCTTCAAAATTTTTTTCGTTAATCGCAGTGCGCATTTTCTCAAGCGTCTGTAAAAAATTTTCCATTTCAGCTATTTACTGCTCCCTTTAAAAATTCTTAATTATCATCAATTTTCTTCTGGTGATAATTTTTTTTGTAGTTCGTAAAGTTTAGACATTGCCTCAATCGGCGTCAAGGTCGTCACGTCCAATTTCAAAAAATCTTTTATCGCATTGTCGACGAATAGATTTTGCATTGGCGGAGAATTATTTTTAGACACTGTCGAAGTGGATTGAACTGGTTTATTTTTCTCCAACGCTTCTAAAATTTCTTCCGCGCGTTTCATCACAGATTTAGGCAAGCCCGCCAATTTCGCAACTTGAATTCCGTACGATTTATCAGCTCCGCCCTTTTTAATTCTGCGCAGAAAAATAACTTCGTTGCCGCGTTCCTTCACTGCAACTGAAAAATTTTCAATTTTCGTTGAAATTTCTTCAAGGTCTGTCAATTCGTGATAATGCGTCGCAAAAAGAGTTTTAGCGCAAATTTTTTTGTCGATATACTCAACGACTGCGCGGGCAATGCTCATACCGTCGAAAGTCGAAGTACCGCGCCCAACTTCGTCCAAAATTATCAAACTTTTATTCGTCGCAAACTTTAAAATCTGCGCAACTTCATTCATTTCAACCATAAAAGTTGATTGACCGCTAACAATATCATCACCCGCGCCTATTCGCGTAAAAATCCTGTCGACTGGCGAAATATTTGCGGCGGCGGCTGGTACAAAACTACCCGCCTGCGTCATCAACGTTATCAACGCAACTTGCCGCATATAAGTAGATTTTCCCGCCATATTCGGACCCGTGATAATCATCAGCGAACAGCGATTTGGATTTAAATTTGTATCATTCGGCACGAAAAGTTCATTTCGCAAAAGTTTTTCTACGAGCGGATGTCGACCGTCTTTAATTTGAATTTTTCCTTCAAAATTTAAATTTGGGCGAACAAAATTATTTACGGTTGCAATTTCAGCAAAACTTTGAATTACATCAATAATCGCAAGTCTTTTCGCCGTATCTTGAATATCTTGCAAGCGAAGTTTAATTTTGTCGCGAACTTGGCAAAAAATATTGTATTCAAGCGTGACAATTTTTTCTTGAGCGCCGAGAATTTTTGTTTCAAAGTCGCGAAGTTCCTGCGTGATATAACGTTCAGCATTGGCTAAAGTTTGTTTGCGGACGTAATTTTCAGGAATTTTGCTAGTGCCGCTGTGTCTAACTTCGATATAGTAACCGAAAATTCGATTGTAGCCAACTTTCAGCGATCGAATACCAGTTTTAATGCGTTCATTTTCTTCAAATTCTTGCAGAAAATTTTTGCTGTCGGACGAAATTTTTCTGTATTCGTCAAGATTTTCATCAAAGCCGAATTTAATAATTGCGCCGTCACGAATGGAAGTTGGCGCCTCCTCCTCAATGGCGCGGTCAATTAAATCAATTTCATCTGAAAAATCTTTTAGTCCGTCACGACACGCCAATAAAATATCCGAAGAAACATTTTGCATAGCGTCGGCAATTTTCGGCAAATTTCGTAGGGAAAATTTTAAATTGGTTAAATCGTTGGCGTTAGCGGAATTAATTTCAATTTTCGTCAAAAGGCGTTCAACGTCACGAATTTCTTTAAAAATTTCGCGCAGATTTTGGCGCATAGAAAAATTTTTGACAAGCTCTTCTACGGCGTCTAAGCGTCGATTTATGGCGTTTACGTCGACAAGTGGACTTTCTAGCCAACGACGTAGCAAACGTGCGCCTAAAGGCGTTTTCGTGGCGTCTGTGATGTCGTACAAAGTATTTTTCTTTGAACCGTCGCGCAGGTTACGAATAATTTCCAAATTTTTTAGTGTTGAGGCGTCAAGAATTAAATGGCTGCTATTTTCTAGGCGCGAAAGTTTAGAAATGTGATTTAAATCGGTGCGAATAGTTTTGTGGAGATAATGCAATAGAAATTCGACGGCTTGGGACGCAGTATCGGAGACAGGAAAATTTTCTTCAGAAAAATGTTTCGCTAAGAAATTTGAATCATCTTTAGGAGAAAATTTTGTGAAGGTGCAGTTATCAAGTTTAGCATCGGCAAATTTTTTAAGCCTGTCAAAAAATTTTACGTCGTCGACAATTAAAATTTCGTGCGGAGAAATTCTGTAAAGTTCGTCGAAAAGATTTTGTTCACGTTCCTTGCCGTCGTAGAGAGAATAAAAAATTTCGCCAGTTGAAACATCAGCGGCGGAAATTGCAATTTCATCATCATTTTCAAGAATCAGCGTCAAAAAATTATTATTGGCGTTAGTCAGCGCGTCATCGGTTAAAATCGTGCCAGGCGTGACAATTTTGGTAAGTTGGCGTTCAGTTAAACCCTTCGCCTTAGGATCGCCGATTTGGTCGACGATAGCGACGCGATAACCATTTTGAACTAACTTTTGAATGTAGGGTTCAACGGCATGGGCAGGTACACCACACATTGGAATATCTTGGCGGTGAGTCATAGTCAAGCCCAAAACTTGAGACGCAGTAGTAGCGTCGTCGTAAAACATTTCGTAAAAATCGCCTAAACGAAAAAATAAAAGCGCGTCTTGATTTTGACTTTTCGCCGCGTTGTACTGTTGCATCATCGGCGTAAGCGTTAAAGACTTTGAACGCGGATTTATAGCATTTTTATGTGTAGTCAACTAATCATCTCACTTTAAAATAATTATTCGCATTTATTTTACATGCAAAAAAATATTTTTCAAGCAACAAAAAAACGGCGGTTAAAATTTCCCGCCGTGTAAAGTTAAAAATTTTTAAATTATGATTCGCTCCAAGATTTATTTTGAAAATCTGCGCGATAAGTTTTATTTTCGACAGTGAAACTTGAAATTTGTCCGTCAATAGTTAATGAGCCGCCGTCGGTGAAATTTAAATTAACGCCGTTGTCAAGAATCTGCGCGGAAGAAATGTCATCAAGAGAAATTTCTCTCAACGAAACAGTATCTTGACTTTCCGCGTTATGAATCGTATCGTTGCCGTCATTGTAGTTATAAATGAAAATATCTTGACCATTTCCGCCGAAAAGTTCATCATTGCCGCTGACTCCGCCCCAAAGTTGTGAGCCGCTATTGCCTGCACGGAGAATATTATTTTCGTAATTTGCGCCAAAAATTATTTGGTAATTATTTCCGTCCCTGAAAGCATTACCGTTAATTTCGCTGGAATTATTTGCCATAAAAGCGTAGACATTTCCGCCCGCAGTGTTGAACGTCATCAATTTTCCGCGAACATCGCGCAGAATTAATTTATTGCCGTCCTGCGCCTCAACGGTGAAATCATCATAAGTAAAAGAAGAACCGAAAATATTTGGCGTTTTAACTTCAGTAAATCCCGCTTGATAATTAACCGTGTCAGCGTCAGAATAATTTGTGATAACTTCATTATTTCCGTAGTAATCGAAGTTTTGAGCTTGAGAAGGATCGCCGATAATCGCGGCAGTATTCAAATTTTGATGAGCAAGAAACCGCATGAACATATAACCGGCAGGATAAGCATATTGAGCCCCCGTGCCTTCGCCAAAATTCAAATTTTCAATCAAAGTATCTGAATCGTTGACAAGCGTAACAATGTCGTCAGAACGCCCGAGACAATCTTCAGCACCATGAACTGCCTCCGCAATTCCTTCAGTGAAAAATTGCGGCATATCGTTTTTCATAATCCCCATTGCCGCCATTGTAGCGTGAACCAATTCATGGGCAATTTCGCGATCCAAATAGTACGAAATCCCACCGGATGTATCTAAAACGCTCCCGTTGGGGTTTTCGGAATCTATTGTTGCAGCCGATGCAATGTTTACCGTGAGATATATTTTTTCATTTGGTTTGGAATCTAAACGAGTTCCCCCAGTTATGGCCCCTGCTTGAATGAAAGGACCTGTCCCAATAAACCCTACTTCGATTGTCTGTCCGTCAAGTCCAATTCCAAAAGAATCATAAACAAGTTTAGCCCCTTCTTTAAACCAATAGGTATTCATTCCTTTTAAGATTGTCGCCGCCGCGTTCTTAAGTAATTCTTTTACGCTGTCGGTTGCGTCCAAATCGTCAAACTCAATGCGAGATTTTGAGTCAGAAAAAAGTTTCAATTCAAGTGAATCTGCGTTGGGGTGATTTCTAATAAAACCCCTTCCGTCTATAAGCGCGGTAAAACTATCAGGCCATTTGACATTGAAGGTAAAACTTTTTCCGTCATCTCCCGTATAAGTAATTTGCGAAGTTGAACCGGGAGTCGGCAAAGTTGCGGAATTTAAATCTCCGTCTTCTGGTACAATGTCTTGGGCATTTTTAACGACACTTCCACCGGCATTTGAACCTGTAATTGCGCCGGTGTCTACTGTATAATTATTAGCCGCGCCGATAACAATTCCCGTAGCCTGTTGAAGTCTTGTATCGGTATCGGGATAAGTGTCAATTAATTTTCTTTCAAGGTCTTTAACCGCATCTTTAAGACTCGGAAAAATTGTCGTCTTTCTAATCGCGTCATCAAGGGCGATTCGTCCAATTTCGGAAGTGTCCTGCGAATAATCGGTTAAGACATTTATAAAATTTTTCATTGTTTCAACTGCTGTTGCCATTAAATTTTCTCCTTAAATAATTTCATTGAACACTCCCACCGCCTATAGAGACGGGGGATTTATGAGAAGTTTGAACTCTGTAGAGGTCAGTCCTTATTCGCCGACGTGCGCCCTTATTCTCAAAGGCAATGCCAAGTTGCCCATACACGGTCGCCCTAAGGTCTCCGCTTACTTTTTATTATTACACTTTTTTAGAGTGTCAGTCATCCACTTTACGCTTGTTTTTACGGTAGAACGTTTTTACTACCAACCGCCAATCTCGCCACCTGAAAAATTTTAACATACGTAATTTACACAGTCAATATTGGCGATTCCTCAAGCGGGGGTATTCTCGCCTTTTTGGGATAAAAACGGCGGTTAAAATTTCCCGCCTTGTGAAATTAGTTTTCTTCAGATTTTTTAAGTTGATTTTCCAATTTCTGTAAAGCTTTTTTTGCAGCCATTTGTTCGGCAAGTTTTTTTGAATTTCCCGTGCCTTTACCGAAAATTTTATCATCGATTTTCACGGCATATTCAAAAGTCGGCATATGCGGCGGACCACTTGAATTAAGTTCGACGTATTCAATTTTGACGTTGGGATTATCTTTCATCAAAAATTCTTGTAAGTTTGATTTATAATCGGAAAGATTTTTGCGAATAATTTTAGGTAATTCGTCGGAAATATTTTCGTCGGTAAGATTTTTAAATTCAGGAGCAAGTTGTATGAAGACGAAATTTTTAGCGGCATCCCAGCCCAAGTCAAGATAAATTGCGCCGATAATTGATTCAAAGGCGTCCTCCAAATTTGAATCGCGATCGCTACCGCCAGTAGATTCTTCGCCGTAATCGAATAAAAGTTTATCGCCTATTTTCAAACGTCTAGCGATTTTAGCTAAAGTTGCTTGACAAACGACGCTTGCACGAAGTTTAGTTAAATCGCCTTCGGAGAGTGAAGGAAATTTTTTAAAAATGTAAGTGCTTGACGCCAATTCCAAAACGGCATCGCCCATATACTCAAGCTTTTCATTGTCGTTAAAAACTTTACCGTAACTGCGCGAATATGAACTGTGAGTAAGCGCGATATTTAAAATTTCGATTCGATTAAAAGTAACGCCGATTTTTTTTTGGAAAGCATCTAAAGTTCGACGGCGCGGCGCGTCAATCGGACAACTTATCAAGCCGTCGTAAAGCGGAATAGTTTTTTCAGTTAAAACTTTTGGAATTAATTCTTCCTTATTTTTTTTCGACAAAATTTTTCCGCCTTCCTAATCGGCAAATTTTTTGAAGACTAAGCAAGCATTATGACCGCCGAAACCGAAGGAATTTGAAATGGCAACGTTTACAATTTTATCCCGCGCAGTATTCGGCACGTAGTCGAGGTCAAGTCCTTCATCAGGTGTTTCATAGTTAATCGTAGGCGGCAAGAAATTTTCTGAAATGGCTAAAACGCTGGCGATAGCCTCAACGCCACCAGCCGCGCCGAGCATATGACCTGTCATAGATTTTGTGGAAGAGACGGCAAGTTTATAGGCGTGTTCGCCGAAAACAGTTTTAATCGCCTTTGTTTCACCTTCGTCGTTAAAATGCGTCGACGTGCCGTGCGCGTTAATGTAGTCAACATCAGCAGGAGAAATCTTAGCGTCGTCAAGTGCAAGCTGAATACATTTAGCTTGAAATTCGCCTTCAGGAGCGGGCGTCGTGATATGGTAAGCGTCATTGTTTCGACCGTAGCCGATAATTTCCGCGTAAATTTTAGCGCCACGATTTTTAGCATGTTCAAGACTTTCCAGCGTAATAATTCCCGCGCCTTCGCCAATTACAAAACCGCTACGATTTTTATCGAAAGGTCTTGATGCGTGGTGTGGATCGTCATTGTGATCCGCGCAGAGAGCCTTCATAGCCGCGAAACCTGCAACGCCAGCTTGTGAAATGCTAGCTTCTGCACCACCTGCGAACATTACATCAGCTTCGCCCCGTTCAATTACGCGGAAGGCGTCACCAATGCAATTAGTACCAGTCGCGCAGGCAGTCACGACACAGGCTGAAGGTCCATGAACGCCGAGCGTAATTGCAACTTGTCCAGTCGCCATATTAGCAATCATCATCGGAATGAAGAATGGGCTAATCTTCGACGGACCTTTAGCAAAAAGTTTTTGGTATTGATTATGAAGAGTTTGCATACCGCCGATACCTGCGCCGACGAAAACGCCTACACGTTCGCGATTAATTTTTTCAAGGTCAATCGCCGCGTCATCAAGTGCAAGTTTAGCCGCCGCTACTGCTAATTGCGCGTACCTGTCCATACGTTTAGATTCTTTTTTGTCGATAAAGTCATCTGGATTAAAATCTTTAACTTCGCCAGCAATTTGTGAATTGTATTCAGCAGGATCAAATTGCGTGATTCGTTCGATACCGTTTCGACCTTCGCGCAGTCCTGCTAAAAATTTTTCTTTACCTGTACCAATCGGCGTAATAGCGCCTAATCCAGTTACGACAACTCTATTTCCCAAAATAAATTCTCCTTTCAATGCTAGCTTGTAGGAAAATAATTCTAAATTCTTAATTCGAAATTCTTCATTCAATTAAACCGCTTCGGCTTCTGTGACAAGCTGACCAATAATTTCTTTAACCGATAAAATTTTTTCAATGCGCGGCATATATTCGCCAGTGAAGACAAGCCCCGTTTCAACGTCGCCTTGTTGCGCACGAGTCAACGCACGGACGATACAGAAATTATGTTTGCAAGCTTTAAGGCACGAATCACAAACTTTTGGCGGCACTGGACCTTCCATGACGCGCTTAGAAAATGGCGTACGAACTGCGCGACCAGGTAAACCGACGGGACTTTGAATGACGACGACATCTTCAGGACGTGACTTCAAATAATATTCTTTCAAACTTGGCGCGGCATTGGATTCGACGCTTGCCGCAAATCGTGAGCCCATTTGTACGCCGTTAGCGCCCATATTCAGCATTTCAATAATATCTTTGCCACTAAGTACGCCGCCAGCCGCTATGACAGGAATTTTAACTGCGGCACGTATCGGCGGAATAAGTTCACGTGATGAAACGTCTGTTCCTAAATGACCGCCAGCCTCTTTGCCTTCGACGACGATAGCAGCCGCGCCAAGCTTTTCAGAAATTTTTGCAAGCCGTACTGACGATACTATTGGAACTATAGGCGTTTTAGATTCTTTGCCGAGTTCAAAAATATCACGTGAAAAACCTGCGCCAGCGACGATTAAATCAATGCCAGCGTCAATCGCCGTGTTGACGATACCTGCGAAATCCGACGCCGCCACCATTATGTTTATTCCGATTATTCCGTTTGTCAAAGATCGAGCCAATTTTATTTCATAGCGCAATTCAGGATGAGTCATTCCCGACGCCGCAATTAAACCTATGCCGCCTTCATTAGCGACTGCCGCCGCCAGCCGCGCAGTTGATAGACGAATTGCCATTCCGCCTTGAACTATCGGTATTTTGGCTATCTTTGTTCCTATTTTAAGTTCAGGAAGTTTCAATCGGCAGACCTCCTTTTTAGTTAGTAGTGAGTAGTTAGTAGTCAGTAGTTTTCATTACTAACTATTTACTAATCATTTTAAAAAATCCCGCGAAGAAAATTTTACTTCACGGGATTGAATCCAAAAACTTTATTCGCAAAAATTTTATCTGCGGTTTATTGAACTTCTTCGATATACTTAACAACGTCTTCGACGGTTTTAATTTTTTCAGCTTTTTCATCGGGGATTTCAATATTGAATTCTTCCTCGAAAGCCATAATAAGTTCAACAATGTCAAGTGAATCGGCACCAAGGTCATCGACGAAAGTTGAAGACATTTGAACTTCATCAGCCTCAACTCCGAGCTGTTCCACAACAATTTTCTTAACCTGGTCAAAAGTCGACACTACAAACTCACACTCCTCAAAAAATTTTGCGTTTGTACTTTTTAGTTGTTAATTAAATTTCACATAGCCATTCCGCCATCAACTGCGATAACTTGACCTGTGATATAAGCCGCTTTATCAGAAACTAAAAACGCTACAAGGTTTGCAACGTCTTCAACGTCGCCAATTCGTCCAGCAGGTATGCCCTTCAACAGTTCATCTTTGACTTTGTCGGAAAGTACATTTGTCATATCTGTTTCGATAAAGCCAGGCGCAACCGCATTGACAGTGACGTTTCTAGAGGCAAGCTCTTTAGCAGCAGACTTTGTAAAGCCGATAATTCCAGCCTTAGCCGCCGCATAATTCGCTTGACTGATGTTACCAGTAAGTCCAACGACTGACGAAAGATTTACAATCCGTCCACTGCGCTGTTTCATCATAATACGCGCTACAGCCTTTGTGCAGTTGAAGACGCCTTTTAAGTTCGTGGCAATGACTTCGTCAAAGTCTGATTCGCTCATCTTGATTAAAAGATTGTCCCGCGTAATTCCAGCGTTGTTGATAAGAATATCAAACGTCCCAAAATTATCCGTCACGGTCTTAACGATAGTTTGAACCGTTTCAAAATCTGCAACGTTTCCTTGAACTAAGATAGCCTGTTCGCCATTCGATTCGATAGCCGCTTGAACTTCCTGCGCCTTAGCTAAGTTGCCAGCAAAATTTATCGCGACTTTTGCGCCGAGACTTGAAAGTTTCAATGCAATAGCACGCCCAATTCCGCGTGACGCTCCAGTTACCAGCGCAGATTTACCTTTCAAAATTTTTTCCAAAATTTACGCCTCCACGCAAAAATATAACACAAACGCTTTAACTTGTCCACTTTTTTAAGAAATTGAAAATTTTCTAAAAAATAATTTTCAAAATTCCATTAAGTTTTCAATCTTTGTCAGCCAGTTCCATTAAAACCATAGGAGCGGCGTCTCCACGACGCGGACCAAGTTTCAAAATGCGAGTGTAACCGCCTTCACGATCACTGAACTTTTGCGGCAACTCTTCAAAAATTTTATGTACGACTTCGACGTTAGCCACCATTTGAATGGCTTGACGACGAGCGCTAAGATCGCCGCGTTTAGCAAGCGTGACGACTTTGTCAGCAAATTTGCGAAGTTCCTTAGCCTTAGCTTCGGTAGTTTCGATTTGCCCGTAAGTGAAAAATGCGGCAAGGAGCGACTTAAACAGAGCCTTACGTGCGCCGCTGTTCCTGCCGAGCCTTCTATAACTCATCTTTAAATCCTTTCTGAATGTTAGCTTTTAGGCTAAATCATTACGCATTGAATTAAATTTCATCGGTGTTGACGTGAACGCTAGGTTTCAGCGACAAGCCAATATCTTCAAGTTTCTTTTTAACTTCATCAAGTGACTTTCTGCCGAGATTGCGTACCTTCATCATATCTTCTTCACTCTTATTGACGAGATCGCCAACAAAGTCAATTCCCGCACGTTTCAAGCAGTTGAATGAACGTACTGACAAATCCAAATCCTCAATCGTCATGTCCAAAATCTTGGAAGTTTTATCTTCAGGTACAGTAGTAGGCGTTTCAGCTGTAGTCTGCACTTGCGGTTCTTCCTCATTGATTAAGACTTCCTCAACTAATCCTTGCATACTCTGGAAAAGTTTTAAACGATTGATAAGCGTTTCCGCCGCTTTAGCAACTGCTTCATCGGGTTTAATAGTGCCGTTTGTCCAAACTTCAAGAATCAACTTGTCGTAGTCCATTTCATTGCCGACGCGGGTATCTTGAACTTCATAATTGACGCGCAGGACTGGTGAAAAAATTGAGTCAATCGGAATAACGCCAATCACGTCGTCAGGACGTTTATTTTTTTCTGCTTCGACGTAGCCAAAATTTTTTTCGACGCGCATTTCAATATGCAGTTGTCCATCTGAATTTAAAGTGGCTATGTGCAAGTCAGGGTTGACAACTTCCACGTCAGCGCCGCAAATAACGTCAGCACCAGTAATTTCAATGTCAGCACCAGTTGCGCTACGATTTTTTCGCGTTTCATCGGAATCAATTCTGATGATATGGCGCGGCTCTTCGTCAGGATTTTCTGGATTGACAATGCCCGTACCCACGATTTTTAAACAAAGTTGCTTAATATTCAGCACAATGTTTGTAATATCTTCACGAACGCCAGGAAGTGTAGAAAATTCATGAAGTACGCCATCAATTTTTATGGACGTGACTGCGGCACCTTCAAGCGACGCTAACAACATACGACGCAGACTATTTCCGATTGTATGACCATAGCCGCGCTCCAGCGGTTCACAAATGAATTTGCCGTAATCTGCGCGAATTTCAACTGTTTCAATCTTCGGCTCAAATTTAGATTTTTCATTGTCTGCCAAGAGTATTGCCCCTTTCATTAGGGATTAGGGTTTAGGGTTTAGGCTAAAATCTAATCCCTAAAACCTATAATTACGCACTACGCATAAAATAGCAGACCGATTATCTGGAGTACAATTCAACGATTGACTGTTCATTAACTGGCACGTCAATTTCATCACGAGTTGGGAAACGTACGACGCTACCTTTGAGATTAGCTTGATCCGATTCGAGCCACGCAGGAGCACTCAACGCGTTATTAGTTTCTTTGAGGATTTTAAAAACTTCCTTGCTCTGGCTTTTTTCAGAAACTGCGATAACGTCACCCGCTTTAATGAGGGCTGACGGAATATCGACGCGCTTACCATTCACAGTAATGTGACCATGAGTGACGAACTGGCGAGCTTGACGGCGAGTATTGGAAAAGCCGAGACGGAAAACTACGTTGTCAAGGCGACGTTCCAAAAGGATTAACAAATTTTCACCAGTGACGCCAGGCATTTTTTTAGCCTTATCGTAGTAATTGCGGAAAGGACGTTCCAGTACGCCGTAAATGAATTTAGCTTTTTGCTTTTCTTTAAGTTGCAGTGCATATTCGCTGACTTTACGCATTGTACGGTGAACTTGGCGCTTAGATTTGCGCGAGCGACCGATAAGCGTGGGTTCAATTCCCAATGCACGGCAACGCTTTAAATCAGGTGTTCTATCGATTGCCATTAAATTTTCTCCTTTGTTAGCTTTAATGTGTTAGCTTTTAGGAAATATTTCATTACGCATTACGAATTAAGCATTCATAATTAAATTAGACGCGTCTGCGTTTTGGCGGACGGCATCCGTTATGCGGAATCGGCGTAACGTCTTTAATCATATTGACTTCAAGACCTGTTGCCTGCAGTGAACGAATAGCCGCTTCGCGACCTGCGCCAGGACCTTTGACGTAAACTTCAACCTGTTTCAAACCATGTTCCATAGCCGCTTTAGCCGCAACTTCCGCCGCTTGCTGTGCCGCAAAAGGTGTACTTTTACGTGAGCCGCGAAAACCTAAGCCACCCGCGCTTGCCCATGAAAGTGCATTTCCGCCTTTATCAGTTATCGTGACAATCGTGTTATTGAAAGTGGAGCTGATATGCGCCACGCCATATTCTATATTTTTGCGAACTTTTTTCTTTGCACGAACTGTTCTTTTCGTTGCCACCTATTTAATCCTCCCTTTTTGGAATTAAGAATTTAGAATTAAGAATGTAGAATTAAAAATTCTTAACTACTCTTTCTTTTTACCTTGTACAAGCTTTTTAGGACCTTTACGAGTTCTAGCGTTGTTTTTGGTATTTTGTCCACGAACAGGAAGACCGAGACGATGGCGGCGTCCGCGATAGCAGCCAATATCAATGAGTCGCTTGATGTCCATTTGAATATCGCGGCGAAGGTCACCTTCTACCACGTAATTGTGATCAATGACATCACGAAGTTTAACTACTTCGTCATCCGTGAGATCTTTAGTTCTGGTATCGGGATTAATTCCAGTTTCCTTCAAAATTTTCTGTGACGAAGGAAGACCAATACCGAAAATGTACGTTAAGGCGTACTCAATTCTTTTGTCACGGGGCAAATCTACACCAGCTATACGAGCCATAAAAAATTTTCACCTCCTAAAAAAAATTTTATCCCTGACGCTGTTTGTGCTTGGGATTTTCACAAATAACCATGACGCGACCTTTGCGCTTAATAATTTTGCACTTGTCGCACATCTTTTTTACTGAAGGTCTAACTTTCACAGTTCCCGCCTCCTCAACAAGTTGCTAATTTACCACGTTTTTTATATATTGTCTACAAATTTTTAAAAATTATTTTTATTTTCCTCATAAACTTCAGGCAAAATTGCCGCTAAGTTTGTAAATTCCTTGATATTGTGGGCAAATAAACCACGCGCAACGTCAACAGGAACTTTGACGCCGTCGGGCAAAGTTTTTAAAATCTTTCCGTCAACATCTGCGAAACCGATCCAAAAACGTGAACAGAATTTGACGCCGTCTTTGTACGAATACCATTTATGCACCATAGCCGCAGCGCATTCGCCGTCACCAATTCCGCAAACTAACGATTCACATTTTTCCGTACCGATAATTTTTTCATCAAAACCAAAATCAGCAGGTCTTTTAAAACAGATTTTTAAAAAGCTAGCACCATTTCCAATATCTTCAAGAATATAGTGATTGACGCCCCAAGTTTTTTGATTTACTGGAACATTGGAATTGCAAACATAATCGACGTTATCAGCTCGCGCAAAATAATGATCTTCATTATCCCAAATTTTATAGCGCAGATCTGAACCTACGCTATGCCAAGCGAACCACCAATCAAGCATTTCACCTTTGACATTGGGCATATAAGTTTCGTTGCAAACAAATCCAGTACCGTCTTTAGCTACGCCGTAACCAATTTGGCAAAAATCTTCGTCTCTACCAGCTAAGAATAAATTTCGTTGTTCAAAAGGAACTGCAGGAATTTCTGATGAAGTGGCGAGAAACTTTAATTTTTCTTCAGGAATTTTCGCCAAGTCACGCTCAAAATACTTGTAGTAAGAAAGAAATGTTTCTTCCTTGCTGACTCCAACTTTTTTTCCAGTAAACAAATTTATCTAAACACCCCGTACAAAAATTTTCCGCTTTTCGATAAAGTTCAATCTTCTACGACTTTAAGATTTTCCTTTTTAGCAAATTCAAGAATTTTTTCTTTTGTCCAACCTGTTGCTTCAATAATAAATTTGATAGGTGTTTTTGCAGATAAAAAATTTTTTATCATTTCTGTTTTAGTTTCTTCGCGAGCAATTTTTTTAATGCGCATTTCTTCAGCATACCATGACATATAGTCCACCTTCATTTTGTCGTTACGTTTCACTTCTTCAATTTTTAAAGCAATTTTTTTTGTAAATCGACCTTTGGCTGGTTCGCCTTTAATGAAGTTGAGAAGATTTTTAATATCTCTGTGCGGTTTGCCAGTATCACCTTTAGCATTAAGAAAAATTATTGTTGAGCCGTCG
>CAMJAZ010000003.1 GCA_946403735.1 uncultured Selenomonadales bacterium | reverse complement strand
TCCATAGCTTCGGGCGAAATGTGACCGATACACGCGCCTTGACTTGCGCCGCTAAATCTGCCGTCCGTTATCAAGCCAACTTTCAAGCCAGCGCCAGTTATCGCCGCCGTTGGATTCAACATTTCCTGCATACCAGGACCGCCCTTAGGACCTTCATAACGAATAACTACAACGTCGCCGTCGTGAATTTCGCCCGCCATTATCGCGTTAATCGCTGTTTCCTCCGAATCAAAACATTTCGCCTTACCCTTGTAAACAAGCATATCTTCACTAACGGCAGACGCTTTAACAACCGCATAGTCAGGACAAATATTCCCCTGCAAAATCGCAATGCCGCCAGTCGGTCTGTACGGATTGTCGACGCTGTGAATTACTTCTGGATTTTCAATTTCAGCGTTTTTAATTCTGTCAGCCAAAGTTCCCGTGACTGTCAATGCGTCAAGGTGCAGTAAATTTTTCTTTGAAAGTTCGTGCATAACCGCCGAAATGCCGCCAGCCTCGTCAAGGTCTTGCATATGATGTTTGCCTGCTGGGCTTAACTTCGTAATGTATGGCGTCCGCGCAGAAATTTCGTCGAAAAGTTTTGCTGGAATTTTTATACCGCATTCGTTAGCAATCGCCGTTAAATGCAAAACTGTATTTGATGAACCGCCGATACCCATATCAACAGTTATGGCATTTTCAAACGCTTTCAACGTTAAAATATCACGTGGCAAAATATTTTTCGCAAGCAAGTCCATGACAACTTTACCTGCGCGTTTCGCCAAAATTAAACGTGCGCCATTGTACGCAGCAGGAATTGTACCGTTGCCAGGCAATGCCATTCCCAACGCTTCACTCAAGCAGTTCATCGTATTAGCCGTGAAAAGTCCCGCGCAACTTCCGCAACTTGGACAAGCTCTAGTTTCAAGTTCCGTCATTTCAGCTTGAGTCATTTTACCAGCCGCAAATTTGCCAGCTGCCTCAAAGGCTTGACTAACGCTAATATTTCGTCCGTGCAGACGACCTGCCAACATTGGACCGCCGCTGACGATAACTGCAGGAATGTTTAAACGCGCCGCCGCCATTAACATACCTGGTACAACTTTGTCGCAGTTCGGAATTAAAATCAGTCCGTCGAAACCGCTAGCCATTGTTACTGCCTCAATCGAATCGGCGATAAGTTCACGGCTTGCCAGCGAATATTTCATGCCCGTGTGACCCATTGCAATTCCGTCACAAAGTGCTATTGCGGGAAACTCAATCGGTGTACCGCCAGACGCCGCAACGCCTAACTTGGCCGCCTCTGTTATAGATTTTAAATGCATATGACCAGGAACAATTTCATTGAAAGAATTGCAAATGCCAATCAATGGGCGTGAAAGTTCCTCTGCACCAAAACCGTTAGCGTTGAATAAAGACCGATGCGCACAACGTGTAGCGCCTTTTTTTACAATGTCACTTCTCATAAATCTTAAACTCTCCTAAAAATTTTATTACAGTTCAGAAATTTTTCTAAGCGTTTCGACAATCAAATTAACTTGCGGCGTCACTGTGTCAAGGTTTAAACGTTCCTTCGTGCTATGAATAAATTCATTTGTCGTGCCGATTGAAATTATATCAAGCGCGGAATTTTTTTCAATGAAACGGCTACACTCAAGCCCCGCGTGAATAATTTTAACCTGCGCGGGAAAATTATTTTGACGCTGAAAAACTTCCGCCGCAATTTTTGAAAGTTTACCGTCGGGCTTAAAGTTCCACGCTGGCGAATACGATTCAAATTTTACGTCAAAGTCCGTAAGTTTGGCAAGCGTTTTATTGACGTTTTCAAGTTCGTTTGCAAGTTCATTGGTATTAAAGCGCGGCATAACTTGTACGGTAATTTTATCGTCCGTACGAATCATTCCCAAGTTAGCTGACGACAAAACAAATTTCGGTTCGGTGTTTGAAAGTTCGTAAACGCCGCTGTGAGTCAAAGTTAAAAGGTCGATTAAACTTTTAAAATCATCTCCACATAAAATTTTTTCAGGCATATCAGCTGTTTCAACGTCGATTGTTAAATTTACTTCGCCGATAAAAATTTTTTTAATCTGCGCGGCAACTTCATCACAAATTTTTTTCACGTCGTCAAGATTAAAATTCGTCAAAATCGTTGCGTCCGCCGTACTTGGAATAACATTCATTGCTGTACCGCCAAAAATATTTGCCAGCCGAACAATCCCACGCGATTTTATTTCACGCAAAGCTTTAGCTAAAACTTTTATGGCATTGGCGCGGTTATCATCAATTTCAATGCCTGAATGACCGCCGCGCAGTCCACTAACTTTAATTTTCAACGCTATAAGATTTTCATCGTCGACAAAATTTTCTTCGCCCAAAATTATTTTAAGGTCGTGTTTGACGGCGGCTTTAAGTTCATCAGAAAGATCTTTGTAGCTGTCAGAGTCGACAAAATCAATTTCCCGCGTGAAGTCAACGCGAAAATTTCCAGCACTGCCTACAACAATATCGTCAAAATTTTCACTGTCGCAGTTAATCAAAAATTTTGCGTCGTCGAAGTGTTCCTTGTGAATATTAAGTGCGCCGCTCATGCCCTGTTCTTCGTCGGACGTAAAAATTAATCGTAATGGACCGTGCGGAATATTTTCAAACTTGCCTTCAAAAAAATTTTTCGTGATGAATAAAATTTCCGCAATGCCAATGCCGTCGTCAGCGCCCAAGCTCGTACCTTCCGCCGTAAGAAATTTTTCATCGCGTACAAGCTTTATTGAATCAGTTAGCGCGTCGAAATTGTAGCCGTCTTCCGCCACGCAAACCATATCCATATGCGCTTGTAGAATTGTAAGCGGCGCGTTCTCCTTACCTGCGCTGGCTGGAACTTCAGCGATTATATTTTTGAATTGATCCTGCGTCACGTCAAAGCCGAAAGTCGTTAAAGTTTGGTACAAGTAGCTACTAACTTTTTCTTCGTGCTTAGACGGACGCGGAATTTCAGCTAACTTTTTAAATTCGTCGAGTACGCCTTCTAAAATTTCATCTGTCATTTAATCACCAACTTTTTATTTGTCGTGCATTTCCACGAACTCTTCAACGCGGTTAAAATATTTGAAGTTGTCGTGAATTTTATCAATGTCCCAATCCCACCATTTAATACGGAGGAGCGCCTCAATAATTTTTTCGTCGAAACGATATTTGATAAATTTCGCAGGATTGCCGCCAACAATCGCATAAGGCGGCACATTTTTAACTACGACGCTATCACTTGCAATAACCGCGCCGTCGCCGATTATCAGCGGCTTATTCGGATTAGTAGCCTTTAAAATACAGCCGCGCCCAATCCATACGTCATTTCCTATAAAATTTTTAAATAGTCCTATGGATGGATAAAATTCTTTAGGAACTTTCCAGTTCAAATGGGATAAACCGTATATGCTAACATTTCTATAATTATGATCTTCACCTTGTCCGAAAATGAATTTAACATCCCAAGCAACACAAGAATAATTCCCAATTTGAATAGAAACGTTACCGACAATATTTGCATTGTTTATATAACTTTTTCTGCCCAACATTAATGTAGAAATATTATTTTTAAAGTTATAAACTCTTTTATAATTTACGGGAAAACAATTTTCCCATACAACGTTTGTGTCATTCAAAATTCCGTAAGCGATACCTTCAGCCAATAATCGAGAAAAATTTAAGTTTGGAACTTTGAAAACAAAACCGTCAATAATTCTATTTCGTGGAACTCCAACTTTTTCAAGCATTTTCATTCTGTCGTAAAAATTTTGACGCGAAGAAACTATTGCAATTTCAAAGTTGCGCGGGTCTACCCCCCCCCTTGCCGCGTAAATCTTGATACCGCCTTGCTCAAAGACTGCGTAGCCGACTATGTCAATATCGCCGCGTTGCTCTGCCTTTTCGTAGAAAGGGCGCAATTCGTTGAACTGATCGTCTACGCCAAAAATTAACGCTTTAATTGCCATAAAATTTTCCTTTCAAAATTTTAAAGAATAATTTTTTTCGCCAAACGTTGCAAATATTGACCGTAATCATTTTTAGACAGCGGCTCTGCAAGCTTTAAAAGTTGTTCCGAGTCAATGTAATTCATACGGTAGGCAATTTCTTCGATACAAGAAACTTTCAAGCCTTGCCGCGTCTGAATCGTTTGTACGAATGACGCCGCCTGTAAAAGTGATTCGTGCGTACCAGTATCCAACCACGCATAACCACGCCGCATTTTTTCAACGCGCAAATTTTCACGTTGCAAGTAAACTTTATTAACGTCCGTTATTTCAAGTTCGCCCCGCGCAGAAGGTTTAATCGACTTCGCCACGTTGACAATATCTTTGTCGTAAAAATATAAACCAGTGACGGCGTAATTTGAACGCGGATTTTTCGGCTTTTCCTCAAGGCTTATAGCTTTTCCAGTTTCATCAAATTCCACGACGCCATATTCTTCGGGATGATTGACATAGTACGCAAAAACCGTAGCGCCTTCATCATTCGCGGCGGCATGACGTAAAAGTTTTGGAAAGTCTGCACCATAAAAAATATTGTCGCCAAGTACCAACGCGCAACCTTCACCGTTTATAAATTCTTCACCAATTAAAAATGCCTGTGCAAGACCTTCAGGTTTAGGCTGTACGGCGTAAGAAATTTTCAAGCCGAGTTGTGAACCGTCTTTTAACAACGCTTGAAAAAGGTGTGAATCTTGAGGTGTCGTGATGATTAAAATGTCACGAATGCCAGCCAACATTAACGCTGAAAGTGGATAGTAAATCATCGGCTTATCAAAAATCGGCATTAGCTGTTTAGATACAACTTCTGTCAATGGGTAAAGCCGAGTACCAGAGCCGCCAGCTAAAATTATTCCCTTGCGAATCATAAAAAATTCCTCCTTCGTCATTACGCATTACTCATTAGCTGGCAGCGGGTAGCTTGTAGCTCGTAAAAATCCTACTAGCTACAGGCTACAGACTACCAGCTACTAGCTCATTACGAATTAAGCATTCCTAATTAAAAAAAGTTCTTCGCCTAAAATTCGTTGAACTTCTTCAAGCGTCGTTAAACCTGCGCGGATTTTCTCAACGCCGTCATCAGCTAACGTTTCAAGCCCAGCTTTAAGCGCCGCCTCACGAATTTTATCGAGGTCACGACTATATAAAATTAAATCGCGTACAGATTTTTTCACGCGCAAAACTTCATGCAACGCCAGCCGCCCGTAGTAACCAGTACCGTTGCACTTGTCACAGCCGACGGGCTTATAAATTTTTTCCGTGCCGAGAATTTTTTTCTCAAAGTCATTCGCGTCAATCAATTTTCTGCAGTTCGTACAAAGACGGCGTACCAAACGTTGGGCAACGGTACATTTCAGCGTTGATGCCAAAAGGTACGGTTCAACGCCCATTTCAATCATTCTGAAAACTGCGCTACAAGAATCGCCAGCGTGCAATGTCGTGAAAATTAAATGCCCTGTCAACGCGCCGCGTACTGCAATTTGCGCCGTTTTCTTATCACGAGCTTCACCGACCATTAAGCAGTTACAATCCATTCGTAGCATTGAACGTAAGCCCGACGCAAAAGTTAAGCCGACTTTTTCATTTACTTGAACTTGTGTCACGCCGTTAAGATGTTGTTCGATTGGATCTTCAAGCGTCATTATTGCGCGTGACGGCTGATTCAGTTCACGTAGTGCCGCGTACAAAGTGGTTGACTTGCCAGAGTTCATAGGTCCAGTTAAGATTATCATACCTGACGTTTCAGTCAACACTTGGCGGAAAAGTTTTTCATTATTCGGCGTGAATCCCAATTCCGATATATTATGAAGACCCTGTGAGATGTCCAAAAGGCGAATCGTCACGCGTTCCACGCCTTCTGACGGAATAGTTGCCACGCGCATTTCAACGTTGCTGAATTTTATAGCGCCGTCAAGTGGTGAAAAAGTTATGGTAGTGTCCATACCAGCTAAAATTTTTATTCGTGCAGTAAAGGCGCTGGCAATTTCTATTGGAATTGGTTCATGCAGTTCGCGCAGGTAGCCATCAATCCTGTATCGAAGGCGCAAAAAATTTTCCACTGGATCAATGTGTAAATCTGACGCCCTCATCTTTATGGCGAATTTTAAAATTTCGTCGACCAATGGCGTTATAGCTTGATAACTGCCGCCGAAATTGTGACGGCATTGATGAATAAGTTTGTGTAAACGCTCTTTGAACTGTTCCATTTTGATTGTTATTTATAAAAATTTATTGTTAAAGTAACCTTTGAAATAGTAGGGGGCGCGCAAGGACGCGCGCCCGCCCGCGTAAATCGCGTGATGCGATTTCAGCGGGCTGTTTTCTTTTTGCTACTTTTGCGCCAAAAGAAAAAGTAGATTTAAAAAACTAAAAATATTTATCAACTTTGACTTTACAAATACCTTTTAAAATTTCTAAGTCTTAATTAGTTTCACTTCGTCAAGTTTAGTACCGTCGGGCAGAAAAGATTTTATCAGCAAAGTTTTTTCGTCGCCTTCAATCGTCAAGAAATTATCTGTTTCAGGTTGAGGCGCTACGACTTTATCTAACGTATGATTGACCCAAAGTCCAGGATAGCGAACATCGCCGCTGACGCCAGTTAAAATGTAAAGTGGTCCGCTTGGATCGTCAATGAAATTTCTGATATGCCCACGATTTCTGTACGTGTGAAGGTGTGCAGTGAAAACTACGTCGACATTGTAATAATCAAATTCTGGCATAAACTCAACGCCAACGCTTGAAATACCTTCCAGCCAATCGTTCCTGCCGTTAATCTTATATTGCAAAACGTCACGGTGAACGCAAATAATTTTCCACGCCTTTTTAGTGTTCAATAAATCTTCCTGCAACCATTTTTTCTGCGCCTCAACGACACCAGGTGCAAAGACATCTAATTCAAGCCATTGGCTATCCAAAACTACGAAGTGCGCCGCGCCAAAGTCAAATGAATAGTACCGCCGATTAAAATATTTATCGTCATTTTCAGGTACGGCAAAATAATTTAAATACGAAATTGGGTAGCGTTCCTGCCAATCCCGCGAATAACATTCATGATTACCCATAACTGGCGCGAACGGCATTTTCTGCAACTGCTCTTCAACTCGTGTCATCCACGCTTCCCATTGGAACCTATCTTCGCCATTGTCAACAAGGTCGCCCATATTGAGGAAAAATTCCGCGTCAGGATTTTGCTTGAACGCCGCCTGCGCAGTGTTGCCCCAAACGTCATAGTCCGCTGATTGTGAATCTGGAAAAATTATTCCCTTGAATTTATTTTCGTCGTAAGTTTTAAGTTCAAACGTACTTGTCGACTTGTCGCCGTCAACAATTTTAAATTCGTAGGTTGAATTTGGTTTAAGGTCGTCAATCTGCGCGGTGTACTGAAAATTTTCCGTGCCGTCATCCGTGAAGGTGGAGTTAAGCGCGGGAATTTTTTTAACGTCGCCGCCAATTTCAATTTCCAAAACTGGAGCTGTCAACGGCGAATCACTCTGCCACATAATGCAACGGGAATTTGTAGAATCTTTCGTGACAATCTGCCGCAAAAATTTTATCGGCAAGCCATTTGAAGTTGGAACGTTATCACTGCCGTCACAACCTGCAATTAAGCCGCCGCCAAGTGCAATTCCAGTAGTTAATGCCGCCTTTATGAAAGTTCGACGGCTAAATTTTTTTTCCATGTTAATAACTCCTGCAAGCTAGTAGATTTAAGCTTTCAGAAAAAACTTTTCATTACGAATTACGAATTACGCATTGAATCCTGCATTCCTTTAATACAAAGTTCCATGAGCATTGAAAGTTCCATTCCCAATTTTTCAGCGCCCTTCGTGATAACGTCGCGGTCACATTTCGCGGCAAAACGTTTATCCTTGAACTTTTTCTTCAAACTTTTAACGGACATATCCGCCATACCTTCAGGACGCATTAACGAATAGGCGTAAACAATGCCAGTGAGTTCGTCGACTGCGAAAAGCGATTTTTGACAATCTGTCGTAGGTTCAACGTCAGCGCCAGTTAAACCGTAGCCGTGAGAAATTATCGTGTCAATGTCATCAGCGTCAACGCCTTCAGGCTGTAAAAGTTCGCGTACGTGTTGGCAATGTTCATCTGGAAATTTTTCAAAGTCCACGTCGTGCAGATAACCGATTGCCTTCCAATGGTCAACATCGGCATTGAAATGTTCCGCCATTGCGCCCATTGCCGCGCTAACTGCCGCCGCGTGAATCAGTAAATGTTCCTCCGTCGTATGTTTATTCAAAATTTCTTTCGCCTTATCCAAAGTCAACTTAGCCAAAAAATTTTCCTCCATTCTAGTTTTTAGGTCGTTTTGAATAATTAATTTTTTGATAAACTACTTTTCTTTTGGCGCAAAAGAACATCAAAAGAAAACATTGCGGCTTTTGGGCTACTGGGAAATGCCGCTCATTACCGTGATTCTTTAGCTTAATTTATTGACACTTAGTTATTCAACACAACCTAGCTTGTAGCTGTTAGCGTGTAGGATTTTTTACTACTCACTAAATTTAATCCCGCCCAATGCCAAGACTTTTCATTATCATATCTTGTTCACATTCCATTTCAAGCCGTTCACCTTCTTCAATGTGGTCATAGCCGAAAAGATGCAACAAGCCGTGAACAGTTAAAAAAATAACTTCGCGCATGTACGAATGCCCAAACTCAACTGCTTGCATTTTGGCGCGTTCAAGTGAAATGATTATATCGCCAAGAATTTCAACTTGCGAATCTAAAATTTCTGGTTCGTCACTTTCACGAAACGCAAATGATAAAACGTCTGTCGGTCTGTCAATGCCGCGAAATTTTTTATTAAGCGCGTGAATATGTTCATCATCAGTCAAAGTCACACTAAGTTCAGCATTTTCCGCGCCGTACAATTTGCCCATAAAATTTGTGGCACGAATAATTTCATCTTCAATTTCTTTTTCAACTGCTAATTCGTCAGGCTCAATGCCAATCGTCACGTTCATTTATTCTTAACTCCCAATTTTTCGTAAGCGTCAATGATTCGCGAAACGACTTCGTGTCGTACAACGTCGCTTGAATCAAGTTCACAAATTCCAATGCCGTCAACCGCTTTTAAAATTTCTACCGCCTCTGCAAGTCCCGACTTTGTACCGCGAGGCAAATCAATCTGCGTTAAGTCGCCAGTGACAGCCATTTTTGAACCGAATCCCAGCCGCGTCAAAAACATTTTCATCTGCGGACTTGTAGTGTTCTGCGCTTCGTCCAAAATTATAAATGCGTCGCTTAAAGTTCGTCCGCGCATATACGCCAGCGGTGCAATTTCAATTACGCCGCGTGAAAAAAATTTTTGGTACATATCCAAGCCAAAAATTTCCTGCAGTGCATCGTACAATGGACGTAAGTACGGGTCAACTTTTTCTTGCATATCGCCTGGCAAAAAACCTAGACGTTCACCAGCTTCAACGGCAGGACGGGTCAAAATAATTTTCTTAACTTCACGTACGCGAAGATAGTACGCCGCCATTGCTACCGCTAAAAAAGTTTTGCCCGTACCAGCTGGACCCAATCCAAAAGTTACGACATGATTTTTCATCGTGTCGATATAATTTTGTTGTCCAATACTTTTAGCGTGAATGTGCGTACCTTTCGCCGTCACAATAATTGTTTCACCGAAAATTTTATGTAAAACTTTTTCGCGGTCAGACTTCACAAGTTTAATGGCGGCGGCAACATCTTTCATCGTGATAAAATTTCCATTGCGATAAAGATTTTGCAGTTCAATAAAAAGTTTTTCTGCGCGGTCAACTTCATCATCAGCGCCGCTAAGTTCGATAAAATTTCCACGACTGAAAATTTTGCAGTTGAATTTACTGTCAATCGCTTGTAGAAATTCTTCACGTTCGCCCAAAATCCCGCGCCATTCGTCGACGGTTGCAAACTCAATTCGTTTCGTCAAATAAACACCAGACCTTTCTTTTAATTAAGAATTAAGAATGTAGAATTATGAATTTTTTTTATTCAGCAGTTCGATAGCTAATCGCGCAGTTTTCACAGCAAGTTTATGAAGTTCAGCTAGTAACTTGTGACTTTTAGCCTGTGACTTTTTATCAACACGAAGTTTTTTTAAAGTCTCATCGAAAACTTTATCTGCCGTCACGTCGTCAAGCTTAGCAAGCGGCTTTTCATTAATCGAATCAAGGAAACGTTCAATCTTTGGGTCGTAGGAAATGCCAATCATCGGCACATTCATAACGCCTGCAAAAACCAGCGCGTGAAGGCGAATTCCAATTAAAACGTCCATACAGCCAACTAAGCTTAAAATTTCCGCCGTCGTCAATTCTTCATCAATGACGGTGGAAGGAACATTTAAAAGTTCAGCGGTTGCCTTCGATGCTTTAATATCTTCAGGAAATTGCATTGGTATAAAAACAATTTTAGCCCCAGTTTGCGTGGCAATTCGGCTAAGCGCGTCAGCAAGTTCACGTTGCGATTTTTCCCAATCAATCCAACGTCGTACAGATACGCCAATGAATTTTCCGTCACGCCTTTTTAAAGAGTAACGCGCTAAAATTTTTTTCCCAGCGTCACGTGAAACGGGCTTAATGGCAAGTACAGGGTCAGCCGTACAAAAAATTTTTGGTCGAGTAATTTTTAGTCGTTCAAGTTCGTGGAGTGATCCTTTGTCGCGGACGGTGATTAAGTCGACGCGATTTAAAATTAAATTCATAAACCAATGCGCTATACTGCCGTTTACTGGACCAATTCCCTGCGCGTACAACATAACTTTACAGCCAAAAATTTTTGCAAGAAAAATAATTCCCAAGTAGTAGTATAAACTGCTACGGCTTGTGACATTTTGCAACAGTGAACCGCCGCCAGAAATTAAAAGGTCGGACGCGATACATTTTCTTATGATAGAAAAAATATCCAGCCACTTCACGGCGTCAACGTTATGGCGCTTTTTCGTGTACTCGGGATTCAATGAAATGACGGTGAACTGTAAATCGATGTCCAATTCGCGCAAAACTTGTAGCATTGCTGCCAACATTGCTTCATCGCCGCCATTTTTCGAGCCGTAGTAGCCAGAAATTAAAACTTTTTTCAATCAAGAAACACCGTGCCTTTGTTAGCTTTTAAGGTTTAGTTTTTAGCTTTTAGGAGTTAGCAAATTTCTTTTTGTAAAACTTGTTGCCGAAATAAATTGCTAGTACCAAAATTCCGCCGAATATAGCGCCAGGTATTAAGCCGTCAATGCCGCGCATAAATGATACAAAAATCGGCGTGTGGACGTGTGCAAAAGTTTCTACCATTGAACTTTGCCCAATCGTCGCAATTATCGTCAACACGAACAAAATTTTCTTTGGGAACTTTTTCAAAAATGCCGCCACCATTAAAATGAAGAATGGATGACCTAAGAAAATTTCCTTCGAACGTGGACGCGCATAAAATGTATCTTCCAGCCATTCGCGCAACCTAACTTCAACGTCTAAAACAGGCATTCCCGTTGAATGTCCGCTACGTATTAACAAAATTGCCAGCGCCGCAATTACAATGAACACCGCCATTAAATCTTTAACCGTCACGTGCATTTCTAAAATTTCTTTCAACTGATCCGTCGCCGTAAAATTTTTGCGCAGTTCGTCAATAACGTTGAATCGTTGCAGGAAGGCTATCGACACTATTATCAGCGGCATAACAAAAGTTAATTTTATGCCACGAAAAATTTCAAACTCCAAGAAATAAATTATATCCGACAATGCGCCTGCCAAGTACGCCGCGCCGAACATTGATATTAAACTTGTCAAAAACAGTGACGCTACCGCCAGCCAGATAATCTGTCCGATTGACAGTTCACCTCTGACTTGAATTTTTGGATATTCCGAGCCGCCGTCACTTTTACTGCGTATCGACTCCCAACGCGCTTTCAATCTCAATGATCTAAATCTGTCGAGTTGCCAAATAATTGCAAGCGCTGGAAAAACATTTGCACTTACTAACGCCGCGATTAACCGTACTTTACCGCCAGCGCCCATTAAAATCGGTACGCCAGCTAACACTGCCAATACGCCGAAGATTATCAACTGCGCTTTTTGATTGTCATTCAGCGTCCGCGAAATTAACGACAAACATAAAACGCCAGCCGCTACCGTTCCGATGATGACTAAAAATCTTAAAAATCTGTTGGGATAATAATTTTCAAACGTTCCAGCCGTACCTAAACTGTAGCCGCCATTTTTAAGGTCTTTAGCCGTTTCATTGACGTATTTAAAATTCGTTTCAGCTAACGTCATACCAGCCGCCTGTTTTTCGTAAATGCGGAAAAGATTTATTCTGATATTGCGTTCGTAGTCAGTTCTAAGCCAACGGTGAATCGCCGTATTCAGCGAAATTTTATTTTGGTCGTACGGCGGAATGACATGTAAACGTGCAACTCTTTCGTAGCCTAAATCACGCGCCAACTGTTCCATGCCAGCTTGAGGATAGAACTGCAACTGCGAATAACTTTCTATCACGCCGAAAATAATATCGCGCTTTTTCATTTCTTCCGCCGTAGCGTCAACATAATCATAAGCGCCTAGAACTTCATTTCCGTTGAAAACAATTTCCGTAACTGGGTAACCGTCGAAACGTCTGAAAACTTCGCGAATTTTATCAGGCGTACATCCAACGAAATTTGCAGGACGCGCTAAGATATTCATTCCCGCATCTTTGACAATCGCCAATTCTTCACTCGGCATAGTGACAGGCTTTTTGATGAAAGTTTCATAGCGGTCTTTGACTTCGATAATTTCAACTTCGCCAATCGTAATAGGCTTGACGCGCTCTTTACCAAGTCGCAAGATTAAATCTTTCTTGACTTCTTCATAAGTTATCAAGTTGCGTCCAATGATATAAATTCTTTCAGCGTCAATCAAATTTTCTTCGACGGCTTGCCGCCAAAATTCATCAGTCAATACGCCGCTTTGATAGTTGCCAAGAATTTCACTACCAGGCATTGCTAAAACTTTACCTTGCCGATTGAGTTTTTCAAATGTAGCGTCGTAAACTGCAATGGTAGTAATGCCCGCGCCTTTCATACGGTGCAGTACTTCAAAAAAATCAAGCCCTTCCTGTTCGGCAAGGTGCGTTACGCTGTCGAAGTCCAACACCATGTCAATTTGTGAATTGTTCGTCTCGACGTGGTAACGTTGCCAACAGATAATCAGCGATGCGATAAGCCCCGCCAAAATTATCCAGACTAAATATTTATTGTAAGCAAATTTTCTCATAATAGCCTTTCAGCTTTCAGTAAAAAAATTCTTAATTCTTTTTAGCTTGTAGCTTGTAGCTTGTAGCTTGTAGAAAAATTTACCCGCTACCAGCTTGATTAGCTTGTAGCTTGTAAATTTCTTAATTCTTAATTCTTAATTCTTAATTCTTATTATCGCGTCGCCGTGATTAAAACTTCGCCGTCACGCATTTGCACGCTACTAAATTTTAATCCAATAGGAAGTTGTGAACTTTGCAAAACTTTTAAGTCTCCCAAAAATCTATCCATTTGCACGTGGCGTACAAGCGCATTTCGTACATTTAAGCCAGTGACGTGAAAATAAATGTCTTCGCCGTCCAAAATAAAACTTCCCGCAATGTCAACGTCCGCCGTCTGGCCAAGAACTTTAACTTTACCCGTCGCGCTAACTTCCTGCGGCGTAATTTTTATTTGCGCGTCATCAAGATGATCAACTTTATCTTCGATAAAATTTTTCAAGCCGTCCGCCGTGATAATGCCGCTAAGCTCAATATTTTCAGCTGACTTCAAAATTTTTTCGGTACGTTGTTTAGAGTTCAAAGTATTCGTCGGGAAAATTAATTCCATAACGTCGACGCTAACTTTTTTTGCGTCCAACGTCAACGCTTCAAATTCAACGTCGCCAAGTTCGCCGCCATTTGCTGTGCCATGAACTTCATCGACTTGACCAAGCACAATTTTTGCATTTGGTACTGAATACATATCCAGCGAAACGTCCTGCGCGTGAGTCGATTTAGCAATTTGTTCCTTCAAAATGCTTGTGACGGTACGCGGCAAAATTATTTCCAGCACGACGGCGATTATCACTACAAAAATTAAAAGTCCTATAAAAATTTTTTTCATTTAGAATCCTCCATCGCAAATTGAGGAACTTTTTCATACGCCAGCCGCAAAATTTTTTCTGAAACTTGAGGATACAAAGATTTTAATTCAGCCTTCGTGACAAGCTGAAAGTATTCGTACTTAAACTTCGGCGTCGTGGCGCATGAAATGAAAGTATAGCTTTTCTTGTCAATATTTTCAGCTGCGAAAATTGTATTGGCAGGAACGACGACCATAAATTTCTGATTCTTTTTTAAATCTTTGCCCAGTAAAACTTCCTCGACTTCGCCGTTATTAATCAGCGTGATTCTCAAGCCGCCGCCTTCGTGGTAATACCAAATTTCATCGCAGTCAATTTTATGGAAATGCGAAATGTCATCTTTCACCAACATAAAATAAATACTGCCAGCCGTCGCACGATCATTTTGCGCAAAAGGTGACGTGTACACTTCTGAAAAATATCCGCCTTCAACGTGTTTTTCTAGCGAATAAAAATTTTTCAACTCCTCAACGCGCTTGTCAATGTTTATAGATTTCGCGAAAACATTTGCTTGAAAAATTCCAAGAACGCCAAACGTCAACAAAACTATAAAAATTTTTTTCATATAAAAGCTTTCGTTACGCATTAATATTTGCTCTCCAGGCTAAAAATGCACGAATGAAATTATCAATTTCGCCGTCCATTACAGCTTGAACATTGCCCGTTTCTTCACCTGTACGCAAATCTTTAACCATTGTGTACGGCTGGAAAACGTAGGAGCGAATTTGACTGCCCCACTCAATTTTCATTCGGTCGCCTTCAAGTTTAGCGCGTTCCTCCTCTTTCTTTTCAAGTTCCAACTCAAAAAGTTTAGCACGGAGCATACGCAAACATTGTTCACGATTTTGAATTTGCGAACGTTCATTTTGACATTGGACAACAATTCCAGTTGGAATATGCGTCATACGAACGGCTGATGAAGTTTTGTTAATGTGCTGACCGCCAGCGCCGCTTGCCCTGTACGTGTCAACGCGAACGTCCGCCATATTTATATCAACTTCGACCGCGTCATCAATTTCAGGCATAATGTCACAAGCTGAAAATGAAGTGTGACGGCGAGCATTTGAATCAAACGGCGAAATTCTTACAAGGCGATGAATACCTTTTTCAGACTTCAAGAAACCGTAGGCGTTGTGACCTTTTATAAAGAGCGTGACGGATTTAACGCCAGCTTCGTCGCCAGGTAAAATATCTGCCGTTTCGACGGTGAAACCGTGACGTTCCGCCCAACGAACATACATTCTCAACAACATCTGCGTCCAATCCTGCGCCTCTGTACCGCCAGCGCCAGCATGTAAAGTTAAAATTGCGTTATTGGCGTCGTACGGTTCGCTAAGTAAAATTTCCAGTCGCAAATTTTCAAGTTCATTTTTAATAACTTCAATCTGCGCGGAAATTTCGCTTTCCAATGACGCGTCGTCTTCTTCGATAGCAAGTTCAAGTAAAGTTTGAGCGTCGTCGTACTTAGCAGAAATATTTTTAAAGGTGTCGACGCCAGATTTTATAGCGTTGAGTTCAAGCGTAATTTTTTGCGCGTCGTCGGGATTGTCCCAAAAATTTGGCGCACTCATTTTATATTCGAGTTCAGAAATTTTTTCTTCCTTACGCGCTACGTCAAAGTGAATCCCCCATTTCCTTCAACTTGCCGCGCAGATTTGCCAATTCAGATTTTCTGTCTTCGAGCATTCAATTCACTTCCTGTAAAAAATTTTCCACTATTATATTCAGAAATGCGGAAAATGCCAAATATTTTTTATAAATTTATAGATTGTTGAAAATTCTTAATTCATAATTCATAATTCATAATTCATAATTCTTAATTCAATCTAACCCCTGCAGGGGCTTATTTTTTTTACCGCTCCAATTTATAATTTTAATTAGTAGTCAGTAGTGTATAGTTGGGAGGAAAATTTTATGAAGAAAAAAATTTTAGCGGCACTATTAAGCGCGGGAATTTTATTTAGTGGTTGCGGCAGTGAAAAAGTTGCAAGCGACGATAAATCTACATTCACTTACGGCACGGTTGCTTACGGCGTGGCTATGGAAAATGTCGGCACGAATCCGCACGAATCCTATAGCGGCTGGTCAACAATTCGCTACGGTATCGGTGAAACGCTTTTCAAGTTTAATGAACATATGCAACTTGAACCGTGGATTGCTGAAAGTTTTGAACAAGTCGACGACTTCACCGTACGAATCAAAATTAAAGACAACGTGACGTTCTCCAACGGCAAAAAAGTTGACGGAAACGCCGTAAAAAAATGTTTGGAACATTTAATCGCCGTACACGACCGCGCACCTAGTGACTTGAAAATTTCTAACATAGCGGCAGATGGTCAATTCGTCACGATTAGTTCCAGTGAAAAAGTTCCTGCCCTGCTGAATTATCTGTCCGATCCTTATGGCTGTATCATCGACGTTGAGGCGGGCGAAAATGAAAAAATTGTCATCGGCACTGGTCCCTATAAAGCCGTGAAAGTTACCGATACGCAAATTGATTTAGTCAAGAATGAAAATTACTGGGGCGACGTTAAACCGAAAATTGAAAAAATCGTCGTCAAGAGTATTCCTGACGGCGACACTTTAACAATGGCAATGCAAAACGGCGAACTTGACGCGGTACAAGGTTTGCCGTACGCCAGCTTGAAACTTTTCAACGACGCGAGTAAATATAAACTTAGTCAAACTGACACGTCGAGAGTTTATCAAGCCGCGTTCAACTTCAAAACTCCTGCACTTCAAGATTTAAATGTTCGCCGCGCAATTTCTATGGCGATTGATAAGGAAAATTTCACGAAAGTTTTACTCAACGGTAACGGTACGCCAGCAGTTGGACCTTTCCCAGCAAATTTATCTTTCGGTGACGACGAAGTCACAACTGTTTCTTATGACATTGACGGCGCGAAAAAACTTTTAAATGCCGCTGGTTGGATTGATACGGACGGCGACGGCTACGTTGACAAAGACGGTAAAAATTTAGAGCTGAATTATTTGACGTACACTTCCCGGCAGGAACTTCCACTTTTGGCTGAAGCCGCGCAGGCTAGCTTAAAAGAAATTGGAATTAAATTGAATGTCAACGCGACTGATAACTACAAAACTTTTTTGAAGAATGGTGAGTACGACATTTTCAGCAAGGCGATTGTCACTGCACCGACTGGCGACCCTGAATATTATTTCACGAGCCATATTATTGACGGCGCGATTGACAACGCGGGCTTTTACGAC
>CAMJAZ010000002.1 GCA_946403735.1 uncultured Selenomonadales bacterium | reverse complement strand
CTTATCTGGTTAAAATAATTATTCAACAGCCCCTACTTACTACTAACTAAAAAAAAATTTTAGACGCCCTTAATATTTTTTTTGATTGAACGTATAATAAGCAGAAACGAAAAATTAAAATCTGATAAAAAATTTTTAAGGAGTTGTCGAAAATGAAATTGGAAGAAAAATTGATGGAGATTGACTTTTCAAGATTCAGCAAGGTGAAAGATAGTTTGTTACAAAATATTCTTCAACACCGCGAATCTGAAGTTATGGACATGGAAGAGCTTGACTACGTAGCCGCCGCTGGAAATCCCAACGTGAAAAAATTTGACTACAAAACCAAGAATTAAAAATCAATTTAGGGCTATGACAAATGTTGTAGCCTTAATTTTTTTGCGGAAATTTTATTTGTAAAAAATAGTTGACAACTTCAAAGTAAATGTGATAAACTTGCAAAGTCTTTTGGAGGAGTGGTACTCAAGAGGCTGAAGAGGACGGTTTGCTAAATCGTTAGGGTCGTAAGGTCGCGGAGGTTCAAATCCTCTCCACTCCGCCACAATTTGAAAATCCATTTCATCGTAACATAGAATTTGCCCCTTCAAAGGGGAATTTTTTTGCCTAAAATTTAGGAGGTAGGGGGTAGGAGGTAGGAATTTTTCATTACGCATTAAAAAAGGAACGTCGTTAAACGTCCCTGATAAATTTCGATAAATTTCAATGGAGCGGGCAATGGGAATCGAACCCACCTCTAAAGCTTGGGAAGCTTCCATTCTACCGATGAACTATGCCCGCTGATAATCAAGCACCTTGCAAAAGTGTAGTTACGTTTGAAAGATTGTGATTGAACATATTAGCCGCGAACAACGCCAATTTTTCCTGCGTACTTTGTGAATTGAATTGAGCCATTGCCTGCGCTATATCAGTGTCGCCCATAGTTGACGCCGCCTCTTGTTCATTCATTTCCATTGTGCTATAAAGCGCATTTTGAACATCTAAACGTTGAAGGTACGCGCCTTGAGTTGTAGCCTCATCAAGTGACGCATCAATCGAATCACCATTAATAGATTGATTCAGTGAATCGTTTATGTTAGTGACTTTTTCAAGTGCGCTATCAACTTTCGCCAATGACGCCTTCGCCGCATCTTCGCTGGAAATATCAATCGTGACGTTTCCTTCACTGTCCACTAAACCGAGTGACTCTGCGCGAATATCACCCAAATTAAAATTTTCGTAGCCAAGAACGCCAGCAATTCCAGTATTTTCCTGCGAACCGTCTAAAATGTTTATGCCGTTGTAAGTAACTTTAGAATTTTCGTCGACTTGCGAAACAATTTGATTTATATTTTCCTGCATGACGCCGCGATCTGCATCGGTATTCGTACCGTTGACCGCATTTAAAAGATATTCTTTAATGGTAGATAAAGCGGTTATCGTGTTAGCCGTTGCACCTTCCGCCGTCCTAAGCATAGCGCTTGCATTTTGCGTATTTTGCGCCGATTGTGCATTAGATGTAATGTTAGCACTTGTGCGCTTTAAAATCGCATAAGCCGAGCCGCCGTAAGATGCGCTAGGGTAATTTGAACCCGTACTCAATTTTTGTACTGTCTGCTGCTTAGTAGTGTTGACATTGTTTAACGTACTAAGCGCATTATTGACACCACCTAAAGTCATTGCCGCCATTACAATCACGTCCTTCCTTGAAAAAAACTTCCTTATACTCTGTTAAATGATAGCACAAAAATTTTTCCTTTACAAGTGCGCCAAAAAATTTTTTAATTACGCGCAGGCTTGAATTTGCGTTCAGAAAAAGTCACGACGGTTAATCCAAGTTCATCAATAAATCTCAACGCTTCTTTGAAATGGTCGCCGATAACTTCTGCGCGGTGAGCATCTGAACCGATTGTGACGTAGCGTCCGCCCAAATTTTTGTAGCTTGCATAAACTGGCTTAAGTTCGTGAAAAATTTTTTCGTGACGCAATCTGCGCGTATTCAACTCTATCATTTTTTCACGGTCGACGACGATTTTTAAAACATTATCAATTTCCGCCTTGAACTTGTCGTAGTCAATCGACGTATCGTCATACGTAGCGGCACGGCAAATATAATCTATGTGTCCAAGTACGTCGAAGTCTTGAACTTCCACTTCCTGCGCCATAACGTTGAAATAGTTTGTGTAGACGGAAAATTTGTCTTTGCCTTCAAAAAATTCTTTGTGATAAATATCTTCGCCGTCAAGCATATGAATTGAGCCGATAACTTGATCGAAGTCCGCCGACGCTACAAATTTTTTATTAACTTCCCGCGCAGTTTTCGTCATACCAACTTCGACGCCAAGCCGTACTTTATCGCCGCGAAAATTTTTGTACTCACTAAAATATTCAGAGGGATTAAATCTAAAATTGCCTTCCAAGTCGTCGTCAAAGTGTTCAGTGAAAACTAAGCCGAGATTTAAACTTTCTGCGCGTGCAATGGCATCCGTCGCCAACATTTTAGAATCTGCAGAAAATTTTGTATGCGTATGGCTGTCGAAAATCATAACGTACCCTTCCTTTACAAAATTTTGATGACTGCTAAACGTATTTCAAATTTTTTTACACAGTAGATGATGTTGAATAACTACGAACTGTTTGTAAAAGTAACTACAATTGATATTATATCATAAAATTTTGGGTTATAACGAATCTAAAAAATAATTTTGAATAGCTATAGAACATTATATAAATGTAAGGCTTCTTCATAAAAAAATTTCCAATAATAAAAAATAAAATCTCCGATGAAAAATTTAGTCGGAGATTTTTTATTGTAAAATCTTTTATAAGCTTTATTTTTAGGCAAAACGATTTAATTCTTTTAACGCAAATTTTATCAGCTGTTCGGTAGAAAAATTTTTTGGCGCTTTCTTAAATACCGCAGAAATTTCCGCCGAAGTATAGCCCAACGCTGAAAGTGCGTCCGTCGCTTCGTCGAATGCATTTGAAATAATCTGCGCGGGCTGAAATTCTGACGCTGAATCGGCGGAAAAAGTTTTTACCTTGTCTTTAAGTTCAAGTAAAATTCTTTGCGCGGACTTTTTACCAATGCTCGGCAACTTCGTCAACGTCGATAAATCTTGCGTACTAACTGCCGCTGAAAACTCTGCCGCTGAAATTTTTGACACGATAGCCAACGCTGACTTCGTACCCAAACCGCTAACCGTCAACAACATTTCAAAAAAATCTAGCGTCTCACGATCTCTGAATCCGTACAAAGTTATAGCGTCTTCCCTCACCGCCGTGTGTACGAAAAGTTCCGCCGCCACGTCAAGTTGAAGATTTTGCCGCGTTACAGCGTCCACAAAAACTTTGTAGCCGACGCCGCCGACATTTAAAATAACTTCGTCGCCCGTCAAAAATTTTACTTTACCATTAAGATAACCAATCATTACGTCTCCAAAAAATTCCGCCGCGCTAAACTGTTTGCCTCATAAGCCGCGCCAATCGCTATTGCCAATGCGTCCGCCGTATCATCTGGCGTTGGTGGCTCTGGCAAATTTAAAATTCGCGTTACCATATAAATTACTTGCTCTTTCGTCGCGCCGCCGTAACCTGTGATTGACAACTTGACTTCATTGGGCGTCATTTCTACCACGTCCAAATTATTTTGCGCCGCGCAGAGTAACACAACGCCTCGTGCTTGTCCAACTGGAATTGCCGTCGTCGCATTTTTCCCAAAAAAAAGTTTTTCCACGCCCATAACTTCAGGCTGGAAATTTTTTATTATCGCGTCAAGTTCGTTGTAAATTTTTAAAAGTCTGTCCTGCATTAAAGCTTGTGGACTTGTAGTTATTGCGCCGAAAGTTTTTGCTATCAACCTTCCGCGTGACTGTTCAACTACGCCGTAACCGCAAATTGCCGTACCAGGATCAATGCCAAGTGCTAACATTAAAATTCTAAAACTTCGCCGTCATCAGGCATAAAATAATTTTGTACGCCGCGCTGTGCCAATAAGCCGCGCATTGTATGGCGTGTAATTGAGGCGTGCGCAACGTTATCCATATGCGTTATGACAAGTTTTGCATTCGGCAGAGTTTTCGCTACGCATTCAACATCTTCATCATTCATTATCAAGCGTCCGTTGTCAACAAGTTCAGCGGCGCAACAATTCATAATTACAACGTCAGGATTAAATTTTTTCAGCGTCTTTTCTACGCCGTCAAACCATATCGTATCGCCAACAATGTACAATGTTTTTTCATTTTCAGCTTGAAAGATTACGCCGCAAGCGTCCACCATCGGTTTTATTATACCGTGCCGCGCAGGAGTTTTCGTAAGTTTTACTTTGCCAATCTGCAAGGAATTTTCTGTAAGAATCTGTACATCTTTGAAACCAGATTTTTTTATTACGGCGGCTTCATTTTCATTTTGCGCAAAAGTTGTAACATTTTTATCAAGCGGAGCGCCAACTGTACCGTCTGCAAAGTTCAAGTCAATGTGGTCGGGGTGAATGTGAGTTATTACGTAATAGTCGACGCCTTCAAGAATTTTTTCGACAGGTTCAGGCAAATCGAAAATCGGCATTGGAATTTGTTCCTTTACTGGGTCTGGTACGTGAAAGGGAAAACCTGGAACGTCTGCAAAACTGCCGAATTTGCCTTTGCCGATAAGCCAAGGATCAATTAAAAAAGTTTTTCCAGCGTAAGTAATTTTTAAAGTTGCATTGCGAATCTGTTTAATTTCCATAAAAATAGCGCGGACATCACGAGTTGAAAAGCCGCGCCAGTACACCGTCCCTTACTATAAAATTTTGCTAAAGTTATTATTCAAATTCGTAGTTGCCGTAAACGTTTTGAACGTCATCATCTTCATCAAGCGCGTCAAGAAGTTTTTGCATTTTTTCCGCGTCGTCACTGGAAAGTTTGACGGTCGTGTCAGGAACTTGCGTAATTTCGGCGGACGCAGTTTCAATACCCTTTTCAGCAAGTGCGCTTTCAATGGCGTTGAAATCTTCGGGCGCGGCAGTAATTTCAAAAACATCATCATCCGTTTCAAAATCTTCTGCGCCAGCGTCCATAACAATTTCCATTAACGAATCTTCATCATCAAACGTTTCTTTTTCCACGACGAATACAGCTTTTTTCTTGAAGAGCCAGCCGACACAACCGTTTTCACCTAAATTGCCGCCATGCTTAGAAAAAATGTGGCGAATATTCGCGGCGGTACGGTTTCGATTATCCGTCAAAATATCCAGCATCAATGCCGAGCCGCCAGGTCCGTAGCCTTCGTAGGTAATTTCTTCGTAATTTGAAGTATCAGACGCGCCAAGACCTTTTTGGATAGCGCGGTTAATATTATCTTTCGTGACGTTGTTAGCCTTCGCCTTCGACAATGCCAACTTAAGCCGCATATTTCCCGCAGGATCAGCGCCGCCCATTTTAACAGCGATTGTAATTTCACGGCTTATTTTAGTTGTCATTGCGCCGCGTATTGCGTCATTAGCGCCTTTCTTACGTTTAATGTTTGCCCACTTTGAATGTCCTGACATAATATCTTCCTTTCATTTTTAGCTTTTAGGAGTAGGAAAAAATTCTTAATTCTTTTTAGCTAGTAGCTGGTAGCCTGTAGCTTGTAAAATTCTTCATTCTTCATTCTTCATTCTTCATTCTTAATTAAAAATTCAATTCACGCCATTTGACGCTTAACTAAGTTTGAAAAAATTCCGCCTTGCTTGACGAGTTCATCAAAGCCGCCTTGCTCAACAATTCTTCCCGCGTCCATGACAAAAATTTTATCACATTGCCGAATCGTCGACAACCTATGCGCTACAATTATTCGCGTCGTATGCAAACTATTTAAGCTGTTAGTTACAATGGCTTGTGTACGATTATCAAGCGCGGACGTTGCTTCATCAAAAATTAAAATTGACGGCTTAGTCACCAGTGCACGAGCAATTAAAATGCGTTGACGTTGTCCGCCGGAAATATTGCTTGAACCTTCTGAAATGACAGTTTGCATACCCATAGGCATCATTGCAATATCATCAGCAATTCCCGCCGCCTCCGCCGCTTGCCATGCGTCATCTTGTGTTAAAGCATTCGTACCGATTATGTTTGTGAAAATGTCGCCTTGCATAAGTTGACCATTTTGCAGGACTACGCCCATTTGCGTCCGTACCGAAGGCATATTCAATTCTGATAAGTCTTGCCCGTCGTAGTAAATTGCACCTTTACGCGGCTTTTCAAATCCAAGCAAAAGTCTGACAAGCGTTGACTTGCCGCAACCAGAACGTCCGACGATTGCAACATTTTCACCTGCTGAAATTTTAAAGCTTACGTCGTGCAAAACGTCTTTTCCGCTTTCGCCGTAGCCGAAAGTTAAGTTGCTAACTTCAATCGCGCCTGATAAAACGCCAGAGTCAATTTTATCGCCAACGCTTTCAGGCTCTTCCTCAAGAATAGGTCTGAAATTTTCAATATGCGGCTGAATTTCAAAGTAATGACCGACAAGCGGAATAATTCCATTTAACGTACCATTAAACGCCGTGAATGCCGCTTGAAACGCTATGAACTGCGCGTATGTAATGCCTTGAATTTGTTCGCCGTTCGGTCCAATTTCATTTATGCCGTAAACCGCAATGTAGTACATCAGCATTGACAAGATAAACGGTTGAATACTGCCGATTATCATATTGTAATTTCCTTGCCAACGAAGTTTCAAGCTCCAGTTCCAATGTTCGCCAAAAGCCTTTGTCCATAATAAAAACGCTTGCTTTTCTGCGCCATGTTCACGGAATTTTGAAAGTCCTGCAAAAATTTGCTGAATTATTCCAGAAAGTTTATTGCCCGTCTCAATCATCTTGCGTTGCATTTTCAAGACTCGCCAATAAATTATCGCCGTGATGACGCAGTAGACAAGCCAAACTATAACTGCCGCCGCCGTCAACTTCAAGCTGTAGTAGCACATTAAAAATATGCTCCAAAATGAAAAGACAAAGCCGAATAGACCTCCGATAAATTCGGGACTTACAAGTCCTTTTACGACGCCCATTCCGCCCATTCTGCTAGCAAGTTCACCTGTCGTGAACTTCCTAAAAAATGTTGTAGGCAATGTCAATAGTCGACCCCATAGCGCCGCTTCCGTTGCCATATCAATTTTTGAAGTGATTCTCATAACGGCAATGCTACGAACAATTCCAAGTGACGCCATTGTAAAACTCATAATGAACGTGACTTGCGTGACGGTTGACAAACCGCTATAGTCGAGATTCGGAATTATATCTTGAAAGATTGTTTCTGTGACAATCGGCATTATCAACGGCAATAATCCACTTACAAATGAAATAAAAATTACAACGCGATAATCCGCGAACCAACATTGTTTAAAGATAAATTTCAGCAAGTCGAAAATTTTTAATTTCCGCGCAGGAAAACCGCCATAACAAGCGAAGGCGCTTTTATCAATATTCGCGGCAACTTCATCATCAATATTTATGCCGTCAGGATTTTTTTTCGTGACAAGTTTATAACTGCTAGGCGTCACGGGTACGAAGGCTGATAATTCTTTATCGTCGCCGTAGTAGCCAATCATAATTCCGCTATCTTTTTTGTACCAATCTTTTTCAAGGGAAACTAAGCGCATTTGCATATTCCCTTTTTGCATAAGCCGCCGAATCAATCTAATTTGGTCAAGCTTGCGCGTAAGTTCAGGTGCAATTTTTATATTTTCAACCGGCATTCTAAGTGCCAATGCCACGCGTTGCACAATGAAGGTTACATTCTCAAGTTGATCTTCACGCTTGCGATTATCGGTCATGCCTTCGCTGAAAGGCGTATTTTCTTCACCGAGCAAGTTTGCAACGGAATTGCTCATCATTCGTTGCTGGTTACGTGCGCGAACTTCAACGCGGCGTGTAAAGCGCCTGTCGTCAGAGTTAAAGCGCATTCCCAACAACATGGAAAAAATTTCTTCGTTATCGCGAAATTCTTCTAATAAATCGTCTAAAGAATTTTCCGTAGCGTTTAAAACTGTGCCGTCACGCCACGCGATAACCTGTTCGTCGCCTTTATCGGCAAGCAAAGTCATCCACGGCAACTTGACAAGGTAAGCGAACCATTCACGCATTAACCGTTGCAATTCGTCAAGATTAACCGCGCTAAACGGCTGTATTTCAATTTCAGTATCTTCTATGGCGTAAATCAGCGTGTCGACCGTTTCAAATTCATCAAGCGCTGGAAATGCCGCGCTGCCTTCTGAAATTTCCGCTAAAAATTGTTGACGGAATGAACCTTCGCCACGTGTCACGGCGTAAACTTCAATCTTGCCGCTACGTACAATCGCTAATGATTCGCCGTTTTCAAGCCGAAATCTTTCACCCGCTGGCAACGGTAACATAAAATGCGAAGGTTTATTTAAATTTACTTTATTACTCAATGCTTTCTTCCTCCGCACTTCGTTCTTCAATCAAATGGCGGTATGGTCCATTATGTTGCATCATTTCCCTATGCGTTCCGCGTTCAACCACTACGCCTTGATGTAACATAATAATTTCGTCAGCGTCACGAATTGTTGAAAGTCTATGTGCCACGATTAAGCAACTACAACCGCGCCGTCGAATGTTTTCAAGCACAACTTGTTCCGTCATTGGGTCAAGAGCGCTTGTAGCCTCATCCAATACCAAAAGTGAAGGATTGTTCGCTAATGCACGGGCAATTTCAAGGCGTTGACGTTGACCGCCGCTGAAGTTCAAGCCGCCTTCTGAAACCTGCGCATCATAACCGCCGTCAAGTTGTAAAATATCTTCGTGAATACAAGCATCTTTCGCCGCCTGTATAACGTCACTTTTTCTAACTGAATCGTCGAATAACGTTAAATTTTCTGTGATAGTCCCTGTAATTTGAAAAACATCTTGGTCGACACAGGAAAGGGAGTTGACGATAACTGCGCGGGGAATTTGTCGACGCGGTACGCCGTCAAACTTTACTTCGCCCGACCATTCTTCATAAATTCCTGTGACAATTTTAGCAACAGTAGATTTGCCGCTACCACTTGCGCCGACAACTGCCACCCAATGACCTGGCTCAATGTGCAGATTAAATTTATTCAGCAACGGCTTTTCAAGCGGGCTGTAGCCGAAGTCAACATCTTTCAATTCTAATTCACCGTTGAGCCGCTTAATTTCTACGTCGTCATTATAATTTTTGTCCGCGCAGTTCAATTCATCAATTTCATAGCGTCGAACGTCATCAAGACGTTGCATTTGCATTTCTGTACTTTGCAACGTTGAACCTAATCCGAGCAAGGCGTTTACTGGCGCTTGAAAACTTCCCATTAAATTTTGAAAAGCCATAAACATACCAGCCGTCATTGCGCCATCCATAATTGAAAAGCCGCCGAACGTCATAATCAACGCGCCATTAAGTCCGCCCATTAACGTCGGGACAATAGTTGCTGTCATTGACCACAACGCCACATCTTGACTTGCCGCTAAAACTTTTGTCTTGTAACCTGCCCACTTCGTGAAAAAGTCCGCCTCATTGCCATTCGCTTTAATCGTCTCAATCATCTGCAAGCCGTTCATTGCCGTGCCGTATTCTTTGCCGCTATCCTGCTGAATTTTCATATTTAAATCCGTCAAGTGTCGACGCAGTGCAAAGAAAATTATAATGTCGATACTTGAAAAGAAAATGCCGATTAGCGTTAATGTTACGTCGTACTGCAGGAGCAGGAGAAGGTAGAAAATGGCGACGAGTAAATCTAAAACTGCCGTTGCCGCTGGTCCAGAAAGTACACCTGCGATTGATTCATTAAAGCCAACACGGCTAGCAACTTCCGCCGCGTACCGCTGATGAAAAAATTGCATTGGTAAACGTAGCAAGTGCCAGAAGAAACTTGATGAATCAGCTAGCGTTAGTTTACGTTGCCAGCGCGTCAGAATGACTGCTTGAAGCCACGTCATAATTCCGCAGACGACAAAAGACACCGTCATTGCAAACATAAAGTTGAACATCCAGTCGGGATGTTTTTTCGTCAAAATATCATCAAGGAAAATTTGACTGAAGACTGGCGACGCTAAACCTGGAATGATTAAGCCGAGATTTAAAAGTATAATAAAAAGTGCCGCCCATTTATCTTGAGCAAGTTTTTCAGCAACGGCAGTGAAGATATTGTAGCGATGACCTTCGGTTTTAAAATTTTCATTGGGGACAATATGAAGGGCAACGCCTGTATACGACGTGCGGAAGTCTTCAAGCGGAACTGTACGCCTACCCATTGCAGGATCGTTGAGGTAGGCGGTATTACCTTTTATGCCTTCCAAAACTACGAAGTGATTAAATTCCCAGTGAATGATGAGCGGGTAAACGCCAACTTCCATTAATCTATCGGCGCTCCATTTGTAACCGTTAGCAGTACAGCCGCGATTTCTAGCCGCACGAATTACGCAACTAGCCTTTGAGCCATCACGATTGACGCCGCATTCTTGACGAAGTTTTTCAAGCGGCAACCATAATTTGTAATGTGCTAAAATCATTGACAGCGACGCCGCGCCGCATTCCGTAGCCTCCATTTGCAAAACGGTCGGTACTTTGACGCGGCTTTTACTGTTGAAAATGTTTAGTATTCGTTCCCAAATTGCTTTTAAAAATTCCATTTACCAAACCAAATTTTTCTGTACAAATGAAAATTTACGTAGATTGAAAATATAGTTAGCTTTAACCTTCGCTGACGTAACTGCGCTGATTGGCAGGAATTGCCGCCCAGTCGATTTGATTAGCCGCGACACGATTTCTTAAGCCATAAGCCGCCGCAATTCCCGCCGCCTCACCTATGCTAATACAAGTTGGCTGAATCCTCATCGACGCTTGCAAAATAAAGCTTGCACTGATACAGCGTCCAGTGACGATTAAATTTGAAATTTTATCCGTTATCAATGCACGATACGGAATTTCATAGTAGCCGCCCTTTGGCAACTTTTCACTAACTTTTTCGCCATGCGCGTCGATAAACCAAGCTGTACGGCAAAATGCGTCGGGAAAACGACTTTGATTGTGATAATCATCTTCAACCAAATAATATTTTCCACGAATGCGCCACGATTCACGAGCGCCCAACATTGCCGCTTCACGGCTGATATACGCATTTTCAAAGCCAGGCAAATGTTTCACTAAATAATTTGCCATGTTACGCATCATTTTTCTAGCGTAAGTAACTGCCTTGCTGTATTCAATCGGATCAGTAGATTTAAACTTTACAGGAATTTCTGGGAAATTGCAGGACATAACGCCAGGCTTGCCGATTATCGCGTAAGCTTGCATATATTCAGCCTCTTCCTGCGTAAGTTCGCCAGTTTCAACGCCACGAGCCATTAACTCTTCCAACTTGTAACGCTGTTTCCTGTGCATTGCCTCCGCAATTTCCAAATACGGCAATTCAGATTTGCACCAGTCCTCTTTCAATTCAACTACGACGTAATTGTAAAGTTTTTCAAGGTCAATACCGCCCATTTCAAAACGAAAACTCATTGGCTGATTGTTGCCAGTCTTTTCGTAGCCGCGCTCATAATCAACGCCGACGGTTCGCGATAAGTAAGCGTCGCCAGTTGAATCAATAAACGTTTTGGCTTTAATCGCCGCAAGTCCCGCGATAGTTTGTACAATTACCGCAGAAATTTTTTTATCCTTGCACAAGGCGTCGACTAAAACTGTTTCGTACAAAATATTGACGCCGCTTTCTTCACACATTTCATCATGAATCAAGCTTAAAATTTCGGGATTGTGCCACGTCTGCCCCGTTACTTTGTCGTCGTAGTCAATACCCTTTGCAAGAAGACGTTTTTTCAATTCTGAAAGGTACGGCGTATCAGAATTTGGAGCGTGAGTCTGCATAAATGGATAGACGCAACCGATTACACCGAGTCCGCCGAGTGCAACGCTACGTTCAATCAAAACGGTTTTTGCACCTTTCCGCGCAGAATTTACTGCCGCCGCCGTACCACTTGGACCGCCGCCACAAACACAAACGTCCACGTCATAAAGCACAGGAATTTTTTTTCCAGCGTAGTTAAGCGTTTGACCAGAATTTTTTTCTGCCGCCTCTACGTGATTATCGCCGTTTGAACCGCTTAAAATGACGCCTGCCGCCGTTACGCCAGCCAGTTTAAATAAATCTCTACGCGAAATGGGAATTGAAAAATATTTTCCAATTTCGCTAATTTTGTTTTCATTGCTCATAACATCACCTTTAAAAATTTTTATCTACTACGCAACCACTGACTTAATTTGTAGAAAACTTTTTGCAGTGGCGGTTGACGCTCAATGATAATCGAGCCCGTACAAAAACTTCCCGCAGTTATCGGCTTATGTTCGCCAACTTGCGAAGTCCACAAGTAACCAGATTCTGATTGAGGATCTTTCACAAGGTCGAAAGTCACTTCCATAACCGCGCCTTGTTGTGCCTGCAAAATGACCTGCGCGAGTTGTGAATTGCCTAAATGAAGTTGCAAACTTTGCGGCGTTATCGGATATTGTGAAACGCTACGGACAACGCCAATTAAACTTCCCGACTGCGAAATGTCGACGCCATTGGGCGCAATTTGAATCGTCATATTTGGTTTAACGCGCTTTCCTTTATCAAGCGGAATGTAAAGCAAGCCTAAAAGTTCGTCACGATTTTGCGTAAGTCTAACTGAACAAATCGGCGTACCTGCACTTACCAGCGTTCCTTCCGTAACCATAACTTCATCAATAATTCCGTCATAATCGCTGTAAATATCCTGCACAACGTCCTGCTGATAACGTTTCGCGTCGTACTGATAAGCTTGCCGCATTGCGTCACGGTCACTTGATGCAAGCCCCATTCCATACTGCGCCATTCGCGTATCGGCTACTTGTTCAGCTTGTTCCATATGCGCTATTAAATCGCCTTTTTTTACGGCAGAACCAGGTTTAACGTACAAGCGGGAAATTTTGCCTGTAGCAACGTGCGAAATGTTCATAACGCCAGCCGAATCCATTATCATCCCCATTCCGTCTGCTTTAACGGTAAACGCGCCGTAGATTGACCATAATACGACGGAGAAAAGCAAAATTAAAATTGCGACAAGCGCCATCCAAGTTATAGGCGTCGTTATCGGCAACATTGTATCTAACTTTTCAGGTGAGCGTAATTTGTCTAGCGCCTCTTTGCTGAAAATTTGTGAATTTTCTTGTCTTGCCATAATCATTTCATCCCATCATTCGAGGCAACTTCAACTTTCATACCGCTTTCAAGTCCCGTTGTAGCACTTGTCACGACCATTTCATTTTCACGAAGTCCCGTCGTAATTTCAATGTACATTCCGTCATCAGCGCCAGATTTCACTGCGCGGCGTTCAAGCGTATTATCATCTTTGACGACGAAAACTGCTGATTTATCTTGACCAGTGACGGCGGCTAACGGTACAGTTAAAGCACGATGCGGCGTCGATACGCGAAGAGTAACTCCACTATAAGTTTGCGGCTCTAAAAGTCCAACGCTGTTATCAACTTCCCAAACAATTTTTCGCATAGCGGCGGCTTCATTAAGCGGCGGCGTAATTTAGCGAATCGTCACGGGAAAATTTTGAGCACTTCCCATATTTCCTGCCGCAAATTCCGTGTCGTAAGCTTTCTTCAACGCGTTTGCATTTCGGAAGTTCAACTCAAAACTTTCACCCAATCTAACGTGCTGGGCAAATCTATCTTCAAGCGGCATTGAAAAGTACAAGTGCTGAAAATTTCCGATAAGTGCAATAGGCGTTCCAGCTTGTACATACGCTCCAATTTGTCGGTAGAGAATCAAAACTTCACCGTTAATAGGTGCTGGAATTTGTTGTCGACCTTCCTGCGTTAAGTATTGGTCACGAATGATGATTGCTTCCTTTAACTGCGCCTCTGCCGCTAAATATTGCATCTGCGCTTCTTCATACTTTTCCTGCGACGTGGCGTCTTTTTCAATCAGCCGCGTATATCTAGCAAATGAACTTTTAGCGTTGGCAAGTTGAGCTTCTGCGCGAGCAATGCTACTTTCCGCCTGTTGAACTTTCAAGGGAATATCATCATTCTGCAACGTGAATAAAATTTCTCCCTGCGAAACTTTACTGTTTTTGTTGACGTACATTTCAGTTAATCGCCCGTCGATAAGTGCAACGGCGTCCGCCATATCCTCTGAATAAAAATTAATCGTGTCCAATACGAAAGTCGGGTGAATATCGCGGAATTTTGCGCGTTCACCTTGAAGAGGAATTGCGCGTTGTTCCATTCGTTCAGTGATTCGCTGTTCACCAGTTCGATTTAAATACATTCCGTAGGCAATAAGTCCAACCGCACACATCAAGACTAGAACTAAGCCAACTACATAATATTTTTTCATATGTCCTCCGAAAAATTTTTTTGCGCAGTATAAATTTGTGTCATTATATAACTTTTTTTTTCGTTTGTCTTGAAAATTTTATAAAAAAATCCTCCGCGCTATTGATAGCGTAGAGGAAATTTTTATGGAAAAATTTTTGAAGTTATGAAATTTTTTATCCTAAATTCTAAATTCAATTACGCATTACGCATTAAGCATTCCTAATTAAATCTAGCAAGTGTGGCAGACTTCATAAATGCCAGCGCGTTTCAACGTATTAACAACTGTTTCGCCGATATGTGCAACAGTGTCTGCAACGTCAATTCCAACTGCATTAAGCGCTTTAATTTTATCAGCCGCCGTACCTTTACCGCCTGAAATTATTGCGCCAGCATGTCCCATACGTTTACCTTTCGGCGCTTGACGACCTGCTATAAATGCGGCTACTGGTTTATCTTTCATATTTTCAGAAATCCACTGCGCGGCGTCTTCTTCAGCACTGCCGCCAATTTCGCCAATCATCAATACGGCTTTTGTTTCATCATCATCTTTGAAAAGTTTCAGTGCGTCAATAAAATCAATTCCCTTGACAGGATCGCCGCCAATTCCTATAGCCGTAGTCTGTCCAATGCCAGCCGCCGTAAGTTGGAACGTCGCTTCATATGTCAAAGTTCCCGACCGTGAAATTACTCCGACGTGTCCTTTACGGTGAATGTAGCCAGGAATAATTCCAAGTTTGCATTCGTCCGCCGTCAAAATGCCAGGGCAATTCGGACCAATCAATTTAGTTTTCCTTCCCGCCATGTAGCGGCGAACTTTCACCATATCTAAAACTGGAATGTGTTCAGTAATGCAGACGACTAAATCTAAATCAGCGTCGACAGCCTCAAGGATTGAATCAGCCGCAAAACGAGCAGGTACATAGACGACGGAGGCATTAGCGCCCGTAGCTTTCACTGCGTCAGCAACCGTGTTGAATACGGGAACGCCTTCGACTTCTTGACCAGCTTTACCAGGAGTGACGCCGCCGACAATTTTTGTACCGTATTCAATCATCTGTTTTGTATGGAAAGATGCCGCCTTACCAGTTATGCCTTGAACTATAACTTTTGTATCTTTATTTACTAAAATTCCCATTGTAATTTCTCCCTAAATATTTTCAGCCGCTTTAACCAACGCTACAATCTTTTCGGCGCCGCCTTCCATTGTTTCAGCAACCATAACATTTTCAATCGCCGCGTCTTTCAACATCTGCCGCGCAATGTCAACGTTCGTCCCTTCAAGACGTACAACTACTGGCACGGGGAAAGAATTTTTGCCGCCAGAAATAATTTTCGTCGCGTCAATCAATCCTTTTGCAATGTTGTCGCACTTTACAATTCCGCCGAAAATGTTCACGAAAATTCCTTTAGCTTGTCCGCCGTCCATCATAATTTGAAAAGCTTCAGCCGTCGTTTCAGGAGTTGACGCGCCGCCAACGTCAAGGAAGTTTGCAGGTGAACCGCCATAAAATTTTATAATGTCAACCGTAGCCATTGCCAAGCCCGCGCCGTTTACCATACATGCAACGTCGCCGCCTAAGTTGACGTAGTTTAAACCAGACTTCGCCGCACGAAGTTCCTTCGCGTCTTCCTCACTTTCATCACGTAACGCCGCAATGTCAGGGTGACGGAAAAGTCCACTGTCATCAAAATTTAATTTCGCGTCAAGAGCGATAACGTCATCTTCCTTCGTCAACACAAGCGGATTAATTTCAACCTGTGAACAATCTTTGCCAATGAAAGCGTCGTAAAGTTTCAGCATAAAGTTTGACGCTTTACGAATTGCGGCAGGCGGAAAGTTAAGCGCGTAAGCCATACGTGTAGCTTGAAACGGTGCAAGACCAATTACTGGGTCAATGTATTCTTTAAAAATTTTTTCAGGCGTTTCAGCGGCAACTTTTTCAATTTCGACGCCGCCTTCTGAACTAGCCATCATTACAACCTGCGCGGACTGCCTGTCAATAACAAAGCTAAGATAATATTCTTTGGCAATGTTTGAGCCTTCCTCAATCAACAGGCGATTAACTTTTTTACCTTCAGGTCCAGTCTGATGAGTGACTAAAACTTTGCCAAGAAGTTCCGATGCATAAGTTTTCACTTCGTCAAGATTTTTAGCCAACTTTACGCCGCCAGCTTTACCGCGTCCGCCAGCGTGAATTTGCGCCTTTACGACGTAGACGGGACTTTCAAGCGTCTTTGCAACTTCAACAGCTTCATCGACGCTGAACGCCGCCTTGCCCTTCGGCACTGCAACGCCGTAGCTTTTCAAAATTTCCTTGCTCTGGTACTCGTGAATGTTCATAAAAAAAACGCAAGCTTGACCGTCAAAATCTTTAACGGTGCAAACTCGCCGTCACCTCCCAATAAATTTTTATTAAATTTTTTCGTCTTCAACTTCGCTTGACGCATCAGAAATATTTTCGTCTTCGTCAGAATTATTTTCGTCCGCCAAGATGATTTTGTCAACCCAATCTGTAACTTCTTCTGCGTCTTTTTCCAAAATGTAAACAAGTTCGCTGATTAAAATTTGTCGTGAAAGTTCCATTAATCGACGTTCGCCGCTAGCAATTTTATGTTTCCAATGTTGCCGCGTCAAATTTCTAGCAACCGCCGCCACTTCCATAATGTCGCCTGATTTTAATCGTTCCAACGTCGCGTGAAAGCGTTTATTCCAGCTACCCTGTGATTTTTCAGATTTACCGCTTAGAATAGCCGTCACTTCATCAAGTTTAGATTTGTCGATAACATCGCGCAAACCAATTTCGTCAACTTTGTCAACGGGCAGCATAAGTTTAAGACTTCCCATTGGCAAACGCAGGACGTAATAAGATTGCGTCACGCCGCCGACTTCCTGTTCCTCAATGCCAGTAACTTCACCCGCGCCGTGCATTGGGTAAACAACTCTGTCGCCAATCTTCATCTTACGCCACCTCCTGATTAATGCGTAATGATAAATTCATCACGATCACTAAAGCTGAATTAACGCCGCTAAATTGATTATTCTTCCTTTGTCGAACGTAAAAATAATTTTGTCAATTCCTCCTTAGGGTCAGCATTTTCATAGAGAATTTTATAAACTGATTCGCTTATCGGCAATTCGACGGCTACGGACTTTGCAAGTTGAATCAGCGCGGCAACCGTTTCGACGCCTTCAGCAAGTTTATCAAAACTTTTATGTTGCACGAACTCTTCACCGAATCGCCTATTGTGACTGTGTGCAGAAAATAACGTCGCTTCATAGTCGCCCAAGTGACTAAGACCGTACACCGTCATTTTGTCGCCGCCTAATGCACCAATCAACCGTGAAAGTTCCGCCGTACCACGTGCCATTAACGCGCCTTTCAAGCTGGAGTAGTTCAAGCCGTCCAACATTCCCGCCGCTAAACCAACGACGTTTTTAGCCGCCGCGCCTATTTCCGTGCCGAGTAAATCTTTTCCGTAGTAAAAACGAATCAGCGGACTTTTAAAAATTTCTACAAGCCGTCGCGTTAAAATTTCATTCGACGAACTCATTACCATACAATTCGGAATTTCATTCAAAAAATCCTGCACGTGACCAGGTCCAACCCATACAGCAATTTTTTCCCGCGCAGAAATATTTTCTTCTGCAAAAACTTCCGTCAGACGTTTACCAGTGCCGCGTTCAAGCCCTTTCATACACAGCACAAAAATTTTTTCGCCCAAATTATTTTTCGTCGTAAAATTTATTTCCTTGACGAGTCCGCGCAGATTTTGCGAACCGACGGAAATTATTACAATGTCAGCAAAATTTAAAACGTCGTCAAGATTTTTCGTAAGCTGAACATTGGCGGGAAGTTTTAAATATTCATTGCCGCCAGTAAGTTCAAGCCGTCGCATATTCGCTGAACCTTCGCGCCCGTACAATTTAACTTCGTGACCAATTCGGCTAGCGTACCAAGCGTGAAAACTTCCCCAACGTCCACAACCGATAATTCCAATTTTCATAATTCTTAATTCCTAATTCTTAATTCCTAATTCTTAATTCTTAATTCATTTAAGCCGCCAAAAAAATTTGATTTCTCATTCCTTCCATAAAATTTTATCTTCAACGCTAATTTCTTCGCCAGTTTGCACTTCAATAACTCTTAAGTCCGTTACGGCACGAATAGTATGTTTAACGCCGATAGGAATTTCTATGAAGTCGCCAACCGTAACGGTTTTAAATTCGCCGTCAAGATTGACGCGCCCAGTACCTTCAATGACAGTCCAAGTTTCGCGGCGGTGTTCGTGGCTATGATAATTCATTTGACTTCCCGCGCTAAGTATAACTTTAATTGTCAAGCCTTGCCCGTCTGCATCGATAACTTGATAAGTTCCCCATGACTTTTCAGCAAACCTAATTGGACCGTGAATTTTTTCAGCAAGCGGTTTCATATAGCTTGATTGAAATTTATCGGCAACTAAAATTCCGTCAGCACTTGCCGCAACGACAATATTTTTCAAGCCCATTGCGATAATTGGAATATCAGTTTCATTAACGACGTGAGTATTTTCGCAGGTATTGTCGAAAAAAACTTTGCCGATATTTTTTTCCGTCATAACTTCAGTTAAAGTGTTCCAAGTTCCAACGTCTTTCCATTCGCCAAAGTAACGGACGACTTTAATATTTTTTTCGCGCTCAACAACGGCATAGTCAAAGCTAATGTTGGGAAGTGTAGAATAATTTTTGAAAAGTTCGTCGTAAGAATCAGTTTTGAGAATTTCGCGTGCCTTATTCAAGACGTAAGAAATTTTACAGGCGAAAACGCCGCCGTTCCAAAGTCCGCCAGCTTGAATATATTTTTCAGCCGTCAATGCGTCAGGCTTTTCTTTGAACTCCACAACGTCGCTAACTTTATCTTTCGACGCGGGAATAATATAGCCGTACTTTTCACTGGGATAAGTAGGATTAATGCCAAGTAAAATTAAATTCGCCGTCGAAGTTTGCACAAGGTCAGCTAAAGTTTTGAACTCAACAAAAAAATCGTCGTCAACGTACGGGTCGACAGGACAAATTACAATCGATTCGTCAGCGTCAACTTTTTTAACGTCGTGTAGGTACGCGGCAGTCAACGCTATTGCAGGGAAAGTATTTCGGCGGCACGGTTCAGCTGAAACGTCAACTTCGGCGGGAATATATTTTTTTAAAATTT
>CAMJAZ010000001.1 GCA_946403735.1 uncultured Selenomonadales bacterium | reverse complement strand
CGCTGGTTCACAAGTTAAAGTTGCTGGTTCAATCGGTCCAACTGGTAAATTTATTTATCCGCTGGGCGATTTAGATTTTGAAGACGCCTACAAAATTTTTCGTGAACAAGCTGAAAGTTTAGCTGACGCTGGCGCAGATTATTTAATCGTCGAAACGTGCATTGATATTCAAGAAATGCGGGCGGCGCTTTTAGCTTGCCACGATGTTTGCAACTTGCCCGTAATTTGTCAACTTTCCTACAGCGAAGGCGGACGAACTGTCACGGGTACTGATGCGAAAACTGCCGCCGTAATTTTAGATGCAATGGGTGCGTCGGTTATTGGCGTAAATTGTTCACTTGGTCCCGCGCAGTTAGTTCCAATCGTGAAAATTTTGGCGGAAAATTCCAGCGTACCCATTAGCGTTCAACCAAACGCTGGAATGCCGTACCTTGAAGACGGCGTGACAAAATTTCCTATGGACGCTGAAACTTTCGGCAGTTATGGCGCAAAACTTGTAGAGGCTGGCGCAACTTTTATCGGCGGTTGTTGCGGCACGACTCCTGCTCATATTAAAGCGCTTGCTGATTCAATTCGTAATTCGCAATGCGTAATTCGTAATGAAAATTTTCCGCGCAGATTGACGCTTGCTAGTCGTAGTAAAACTGTCACGATTGATAAAAATTTGCCTACCGTTTTAATCGGTGAAAGAATTAATCCTACTGGCAGAAAAAAACTTGCCGCTGAAATTCGCGAAGGTTCACTTCTCGGCGTAAAAAAAGATGCCGTCAATCAAGTTAAAGCTGGTGCGCAAATTCTTGATGTTAATATGGGCGTCGGCGGCATTGATGAAGTTGCGATGATGAAAAAAGCCGTGCAAGAAATTTCACAAATTACTGATGCGCCACTTGCCATTGATACGGGCAATGAAAAAGCGCTTGAAGTTGCACTTAAAAATTTTCCTGGACGTGCGCTTATAAATTCCGTTAGCTATGAACCTGCGCGGCTGGAAAAATTTTTACCGCTTGCTAAAAAGTACGGCGCGGCAATTTTAATTTTGCCCGTGACTGAAAAAGGCGTACCGAAGACTGCTGAAGAGCGCGTCGAAGTTGCAGGTAAAATTATTGACGCCGCTAAAAAGTTTGGACTGCGTGACGGCGACTTTTTATTGGACGGATTGGTTATGACAATTTCCGCTGAAAAAGACGCTTGCCACGAAGTTTTAAAGACGTTGAAATTTTACCGTGAAAAATTTGGCTACCCGTCGACAATCGGTTTGAGTAACATTTCATTCGGCTTGCCTAATCGTCCGCTGATAAATTCAACTTTCTTTGCAATGTGCCTTGCCGCAGGACTTGACGCGCCGATTATGAATCCTTACAGTGAGCCAATGCAAAATGTTTTGAAGGCAAGCGCCGCGCTTTTAGGTCACGATGCTAATGGGTTAGCTTATTCAATGAGTAATTCGCAATGCGTAATTCGGAATGAAAATTTATCAGTCACGGTCAGCGAAAATATTATTACGGCAATTAAAAATTCCGTGATGACTGGTGCGAAAGATGAAGTTGCCGCGCAGATTAAGCAAGCAATTAATGAAGGTCACGACGCGAATGAAATTACTGAAAAAGCTTTAACTGCCGCGATGAATGATTTGGGCGAAGATTTTGGCGCTGGGAAAATTTTTTTGCCGCAAGTTTTACTTTCAGCAGAAACGATGAAAATTGCCTTCGACGAATTGAAAAAACTTTTTCCGAATCAAGAAACGTCGACGCAGGGAACTTTTGTAATTGCGACGGTGAAAGGTGACGTTCACGACTTGGGCAAAAATATTGTCGGCGCGTTGATTGAAAATAGCGGCTTTAAATTGATTGACTTGGGAAAAGATGTTGACTCGGCAGAAATTGTACGTGCGGCGATTGAAAATGACGCGGATATTGTCGGACTTTGCGCGTTGATGACGACAACGATGATTCAAATTGATAAAGTTATCGCTGAATTGAAGTCGGCAGGTTCAACAGCAAAAGTTATGGTCGGCGGCGCGGCTTTAACTCAAGAATACGCCGATTCCGCCGGCGCTGATGCTTACGCAAAAGACGGCGTTGCAGCTGTCAAACTTGCAAAAAAATTATTGTCGTAATTGCATTACTGGCGGCAAAGGACAAACTATTACCTTTTGTATGACAGCAACTTTGTGACGGACGAACTTGAACTTGATGAAATTTTTAACGTCACTGAAACAAATTATTCTGTTGGGCAAATTGAAAATTCAACGACAAATAGTTCATTTATTCAAGATACACTTGTTGTTTCCACTTTCTATAAAAAATAAATTTTAAACGATACTTCTTTATATAAAAAAAACCTAAGACATAGATTAAACTTTGTCTTAGGTTTTTTTATACGTTGAGGAAGGGAAAAATTTTTAGGTCAAACGTTTAAATCTTTGCAACAGTTGCGACTTAACGAAAATTATTGCCCGTAGTAAATTCGTCTAAGATTTTCAAGATTGTAGAATTTTGAGTTCAAACCAGTTGCCGTTCCGTCAGTTATAAAGCCAAATTTATAGTTGTGAGTACTAATGCTTCTGAAATTTAAACTTCCACTTCCGATACCATGAACAAAAACATCACCAGCGTTTGTGTACAAAGTCAAGTTAGCGCCGTTGTTGGTTATGCGCAAGCCGTTTCCTACGACACCAATATTTTTTTCGGCTCTTATGTTAATGCCAGCGCCCGTAAGTCTTCCCGTATCCTTGCCAGTTTCCGTACTCATCATTATTGAGTTATCGCCGACTATACCAATATTTTCACCTGCCGTTATAGCTTGAATTGTCAGCGGATAACTTCGTTCGCCGTGCAAATAGACTGATTTTGCTGAATTTGACTCAAGCGTCCCTGTCATATCCAATCCCATACTTTCACTTGATCTTTTACCGCCGATATTGCCAGTGCCGCCGTACAAAATGACATCTTTTGCAGTTATACGGTTATTGCTATCGTTGAATTTAATTCCGTTATCCGTCATCAATCGTACATTGTAATCAGTGGTGATGCCCCAACGCGGATCATAATCTCTGTTGCCTAAAGAATTTTTGAAATTGAAAGTCGTGTTGTTAGCACCGACAAGGTATGTATGCTTGCCAGAATCAATTTCAAGGTTGCCGCCAGTATTTTCGCCGTTATTGCGCAGTTGAATTGAAACAGGATTTTGGCGTTTAATCGTGACAGTGTCTTTATTGTTACTCCAAGTCAAATCGCCAGCTTTGACATTCGACAAAATTTTCAAGTTCTCAACGTTGGTTAAATCTGCGGCGTTAATGACGGTAGGCGTTGTATCATCATCGCCAATACCACCAGCAGCAGAAATTTTGAGATTGTTTGCGATAATGTTCGGCGTCTCAACATTAACAGTTTGTCCTGCTGGGCTGTTCAAAATGCTGTCGTTAATCGCGTAAAGCAACTGATTCTTGCTGAACCCGAAGGCGTTAGAATCTTTGATGCCAGAGTAAGCAACAATTATAGAAATTTCATCTGTTGAAAAGCCCATGCCATTGAAAAATGCTTTAATTCTTCTGTCATAGTCCCTCTGCGCTGATGCACGCGCCGCATCATCTTTCGCCGTGCTTACGTAGTGGGTATAGAAAAATTTTGCATTTTGCATTTCACGAGATTTTGCAAAGGCGTTTGCCATTTGCAGATATTCGGCAAGGCGTTCTTCTGAACCTTCAGCTAATGCACGGGCGCGTTGTTCAATGGAAGTAATTAAACTTTGCTTTTCAGTTGTAGCAATTTCCGCGCTTGAATCTGCCGCCGCGTCGCCGTTGATAATTCCCAAGTCAATCCAATTTTGAACTTTATCATCGCTATCTGATAAGGTGTACTCCTGGTTGGTTACGTCAATAATTTTGCCAGGCGAAGTAAGTTCAACATCGCCCGTCTTACTTTCAATGTAACCTATCCGCATATCGCCTTCAGTTTCTTCAAGATAAATGTTGCCGTTAGATTTCGCGTTAAGACTGCGGGACATGGTGTCGCCGTTTGGCATATCGCCTTCAATGACGTTGACATTTATTGGAGAGCTTGACGTACCTATACTTCCAGTTGTCGACGTTAAATCAATTCGTTGCGCCGAGATTAAATTGTTTCTGTCAACTCCAACAATATCTCTGTAGGCGTGTATATCAACATTGCCGTTATTTGTAGTTATATTTCCAATTCGCAAGCCGCTTGTAGATTCTATTGCAATGTTGCCTGAATTTGTAGTCGCGTTCAACCTTGACAAATCAGAAATGCCGTTATGCATAATGTTAATGCCTTGAGCCGCATTTAAGCTGATTTCGTCCGTAATGATTCGTTTATCATTGCTGGTTGCAATTTCGCCGTTTGTTGAAGTTAAATTGACTGCGCCGAAGGAACGTCCTGCACCAGCGTTTTGAATGTTGCCGTTTATGTAAAGGTTGCCGCCGCTTGTAACGTTGATATTTCCGTCGCCAGTAATAAAGCTCGTGCGAATATTTTTATCAGCTGGGATATAGTAATTTGTCGTGTTGGATCGCCCTTGAGTTTCTGTCCAACGATAAGTGACGGTCTTATTTGCCCATAAAAATCCATGATAATCTGTGCTTGTTGAAATAGAAGAAGGCGTCCAGCCGCTTGAAGTGACTAACCTAGTTTCTGTGCCAAATACGCCGTTTATAGATTTATTCGTTAAGAATACGCCATTGGGTAAAACGTCGCCGCTTGAACTGCGCGTCTCAAGAGTTTTAGCCTTATTTCCTACGGCTCTTATAAATGTTGCCGTGCTACCCGTGTCGATAGCTCCCCAAAGTGTGGAGTCGTCCGAATATTGTTTTGAAACGGCAGTAGTATAGCTTATGCCGCCCGTCCAACTGTACGCAGAATTTCTAGTGGGATTGTAACCGTTTCTAGCTTCGTCGTTATTGTTGAAAATTGTATTCAGCGAATTTTTGGCGGTATCGGTAATTGTTATACGTCCTGCGCGGTCTGAATTGTTAATCGCGCCAAGATATAAATCTGAATTATTACCGCTCGTGTCAATGTTAATACCTGCCGCGCCTTTAGCCGCAACAATACTTCCGCCGCCAGTTGAAATGATGTTGCCTTTAAGATAGACAATTCCGCCGCTTACGTTGAGTTCATCGGTAAGAAAATGTTTTGTCGAAGGATTGTAATAAATATTTATATTGCCGTCGTAAGCTTTAATGTTTGAATTCCACGTCTTATCATTTGCGGAACTGACAAGATATTTTTCATTGCCAATTACTTCAGAATCTTTCAGCGTATTTGATTGCGTAACTTTAGTTGTGACAGTGTCAATTTGACTCTTCGCATTTGAAAGAAGTCTACTTGCTTGATATGAACGGTCGCCAATTTGTTGGCTTATCCAGTCTGCCATTTGAGTGGGACTGTAAGTTTTTATTTTTGACTGAAAATCTCTGATAAATTGTTGTTCGGTTATAAAAGACATAAAGGAATAACTAGCATAAGCTTTGGCGTATGTTTGGAGGTCTTTTTCAAAAAGAACTTTATTGATTTGATAGTTTAAGTTGAGGGAATTTGTACTAGAAGAAAATTTATTGCTGTCAATTTTTCCGTTGTAATTTGCGAATCCACTTTGAATCAAGCCGTTCACGTTAATATCTTTTGCAACAATACTGACAGGTCCATTGACGACGATACTTGCACGCGGTTCATCTGTTGAACTGCGCGGACCGTATTTTGATTTAATATTGTTGCTCCACGTGTTGTAGTCTGTTGACGAACCTGTTTCTTGTTTAGTTGCGTTATCCAACTTGCCGAAAATAAATCTTAAGTATTCGTCGTAGGTGTTCCAACTTGTATTATTTACGCTCATTCCGATAGCTTTTTCAAATTCATCAGAAACTTTTTTATTGCCGAAAGTGAACATAGTTATAGGATCGCTACCGACGTTATAAAGTCCCTTTGAATCGTTAAGCATAAATCCGCCGTTAGGAGCAAGTATTTCCACGCCGCTACCTGCAACGATATTGCTCATAACATCAACAGAGCCGTTATCAGTGGAAATTTTTACATTGCTGGTTGTATTGGTAATGTTGCCAGAGATTAAAACATCGGGTTTAAGTTCGGAAACTTTTTTGCCAGTATGTTCAATATTGACGACGGGAAGTTTGCCCGTTAAATCGCTGTCAATAGTCTTGAAGTTTGTACCGTCTTTGCTGACACTGCCGCCGTTGAAAATAATTCCTCCGCCTTTTCCCGACATTGTTATACCTTGAATATCAAGAGTAAGTGGCGTTTCATTTTTTATATTGACGCCGACAGCTGAACGCGCTTTAAGGTTGCCAGTACCTTTGAGTTGGGAACTTTCGACGTTGATTGAACCTCCGCCCAATGCAATTTTTGGTACGCTGACAGTTGCAAGCATTGCGCTTTCATAAATCCTGTAGTCATTGTGTGAACCTTTTTCAGCGAATCCATATTGCACCATCAATTCAGCAAGATTATCAGCTTGTGCTTTCAATGCCTTGTAAGAATCAGATGAAGGCAGATAATTTTGCATGGCAGAAATAGCGGCTTGATAATCTTCAAGGAAAGGATTTTTTATCGTGCTGTTATTGCCGCCATTGACTTGGTCTGCTGAAAACCATTCCGCTCCTTTGTTGACGCTTACAACTGGTTTCATATTCACGACATTTGAGGCTTTGGAAGTGTCAACACCATTTTGATTTGAAATGACAATATCTAATTCGTTGTGGTCGCCAGCAGTAAGGTTGCCGTTAAGTTCGACAAAGTTGTTGATAGTCTCACTGGAACTTTTTTCACCGAGCGCAGTTGATACAAGTGAGCCGTTGCCGCTGACGCCCGTGTAACTGTTATATTCCCGCGCAGATTCAACGATTGTTTCATCACCGATTGTCGCCCTAAAGTTTATATCACGAGTACTATTGACTGTCGCGCCACTGTTGACAATGACTTGATTGTTTTCAGTCATGGAATTTTTCAGTACGGGCTTAGTGGTAAGTGGAACAATAGTTTTGTTGTAGGCGTCTGATAATACGCTTAAATTTAAATTCGTATCGTTGCCTGAAGAATCGGCGTCCGCGTAAAAGTTTACGTCACGACTGCTGTTAATGTTCGCGCCGTTATTTACATTAATTTTGTTCGTGCGATTTAATATGTTTTGTGTATCGGCATATGTAACGCCGCCAAGTCCGCCGTTAAGATTTGCGGCAGTCAAGAAACGCAGTTTAACATTTTCGCTTGCGCCGAAAGAAATATCAGAATTTTTCCCGTTCGTCTGCAAAGTTGCATTGTTGACGTTGATATTATTTTCAATGTTGGTGTTAAAGCCACTGCCAGCTATGACCAGTGCCACAACTCCTGTAGCGTCAAGTTTATTTTTGGTTTCAATACTGCCAGTAGTTTGGGCGTCGATTGAAATAGATGAATTGTCGCCGCTGGTTGACATTACAACTTGATCGCCATTTTCTGTACCGATATTGACGTTAGCCCTGTAAGTTGAATTAGATGTCATAGCAGAGCCCGTGCCAGAAAGTCCACCGAATCCGCCTGCTGTTAATTCTTCATTAAGTTCAATTTGATTTTCAGCCGTATAATTTTGCTTGCCGCCAGTTTTTATCTGCGTTCCTGCGTCAAGGTTAATCTGCGCGGAGGCGTCTTGAGTTCGATTAAGTTGTACAGCACTTGCTCCAACAACTGCCGCTCCAGCCGCATTTGCATTTAAAATTCCGCCGTCAAAATTTATGGCTTTGACGTTAAAAGTATCTGCCGCCGACAAGTTACCGCCAAGATTTACAGTAGCAGACATTGTAGAATTATCTTTGAGTACTGCCGCGTTAGGACTTACTGAAACTAATCCACCGCCGTCACCGTTTACTGAAAACATAGGCGTAGAAGATGTTTGCGCATTAACTGAAATGTCATTAGGTCGATCCGATGAATTATTTCCGATTAATGTTACATTGGAAGAAACATTTCTGTTAGAGTTTAAAACTTCATTGCCTTTTGCCACGAATCCAACAGTTAAGCCGCGCAGTTTTGCTTCAGGTGAAACATTTGCTTGCGAATCTATTTTGATTGAACTATTTTCCTTGAAATTTACAGTGTCAATTTCAACATTGGAGTTTACATAAGAATTTAAATTACCTTCACTTGCTCCCTTTGGCATTCGCTCCTGCGCTAAATGAAGTCATATCTAAATTTTGTCTCGCCATTACAAGTCCAGAAATGTTGACTTCATCAGCGTTGAGGAAAACATTATCATTTATTTTAATATTTGTGCCAGAGGGATTATCTGCGGAACTTCCAATTTGATTTTTAACGCCAGTAAGTGATGAGCTGTAAAGCATACTGCCTGATGTTGTTGAAGTTATGGCGTTCGTGTCCAAAAAGTTCATTGCGTTGATGCTAAGACTTTTAGAATTGAATTTAACACCGTCGCCAATCTCAACGTTTGCAGAACCGTTTGTACTTGCCGTTGCCGCAATACCAGTTCCCGCGAAAAGTGTACCGCCAGTTACTGCCTGCGCCTCAACTTTTAATGGCGTGCCGTTAATATCTTGAATGTTAATGCTACTGTCTATGTAAGTTTCGCCATCGTCAAGCGTAATTTCCTTTCCAGTAGTAGTAAACGACGCGCTATTATTAATAACTATGCTGTTTGAACTGTCAACTTTACCTTCGGCAATCAAAACACCTGCGGCACCAGCTCCTAATGCTACGCCAACAGAATTAACGTTGTTTTGGGAATTATCAGCGTTAATAACGTTAATGAAACTGCCAGCCGTGAAATTGCCGCCGCTTATATTAACTTTATCGACGCCGCTTGAATTAAGCGCCGCGTAAGATACATTTGCCGCGAAAGCTCCTGCACTGCCCTGCGTTATATTAAGTTCCGTTGTACCGCTTACAGAATTTCTTATGGAAATATCATTCGCTGAAGCTATATTCGTGTTGGTTACATTCAAGGCGGAATTTTTGCTTACGTTCAAAATGCCTACTGCGCCATTCAAGCTAACTGCGCCAACTGCACCGCTTCTGCCGTCCATTACCACTTCATTTACAGCGCTGTTGTTGATGTCTACGGTATTTGCTTTAAAATTGGAATTTGTTATCGTCGTTTCAATGCCCGAAGTCAAACTTTCTGCACTGCCGCCTTTTGTGGCTGTAACTTCCGACGTTGAAACATTCAAGCCGTTAGCAGGATTATCTGTGCCAAAATTGCCGCTTAATTTGTTTTTGGAAGTTGCATCATTAGCGGTTGAAAGTTTTTCATTTATGTTGACTTGCGCGCCGTCTTTATCGCTAGAACCAGCATTTGCCGCTGATTCGTAGTTGTCCGCTAATTCCGTGCCGATATTCGTGACCATAACGTTGGCAGACGCCGCAACACCGCCAGCACCAATAGCCGCCGCCTTTTAGTTGAAGTCACGATTTTCTGTTGAACTTACAGAAATTGATTCTGCTTGAATGGATGTATTGTCAATGTTAGTTTTTATCAGCGAATCAACGGTATTGACTGCAACACCAACGCCAATTCCTCCAAGTCCTGCCGCGCCAGTAAATGCAAAATTGTCGAAGTCTAAATTATTTTCCGCGCTAATGTTGACAGAATTGATGTTGCTGAACGTGGAATTTTCAACGTTCGTCAAAACATTATTCTGCACATTGGCAACGCCGACACTTCCCGCCGCTCCAACGCCGATGACTCCAACACCTACGTCAAAAATTTCATAATTCAGCTTAGTATTGTTGACGGCTTTAATGTCAAGATTATTCGTTGAATTTAAATAGTTGACATTGGAATTTTTCACTTCGGAGGACGTTTTATCCGTTTCCTTTAAAACTTCGACGCCTAAACCAGTTCCTGCACCTACTGCACTGAAACCTATAGCCGCGCCTAACGTGTTGATTTTTGAATCGTGGTCAGCAAGTACGCTAAGGTAATTATTTTTAACGTTGGCATTGTTGAGAGCGGCTGTAGTTTTTGCGTCAAGCAGATAAACGCCAGTTGAATTTGACAATCCCGCGCCAACACCTGCTCCTGAAATTCCAGCGACTAAAGATGTTATACCCTGCCGCCCTTTTGATTCGACGTTAAGATTATTTACGTAAATATCGCCATTATTTCTATTTTGTCCCGTGACGGAAGAATTTACCGCGCGTGTAATATCTTCACTGTCATTGCCGAGACCTACCGCCGCGCCTGTACCTGCAACATTAGCCGTACCAACTAAGCCAATACTGTTTGTGTAGTCGTGAGCTACAACATTTACGTCATCACTTGATGCTGAAATTTCTGCGCCGTCAATAACAGCATTAGTTGAGCCGCCTATTTTGTTAATGTTGACTGTACCGTTGACTGCCGCGCCTGTACCTGCCGCGCCGCCGTTTATCATCAACGATTTTAAAGTATGCGTGCCACTTGCAGAAACAACTACGCCGCGATAATTTGTAGCCTGTCTTGAATCTGAAAGCCCCGTCCTAGCTCTGAATACACTGCCAATGCCTTCAGAATCTTTTTGCGCCGCATCTTTTTTTGCGCTGTCGTCTTTATCGGAAACATTATTTTTTGTATCAAAAAGTTTTTTCGCAAAATCTTCATTAACAATCGCGCTGTCGTCTACAAAATTTTTCAAGGAAGTTTCTTTGTAGTCGTCCCCATTGCGGTTAATTGTTACAGAAGAATTTGCGCCCGTAATTTCGGCATTTGTTTCCGACGTAATATTATTGCGTGAAACAGATACGCCAACTGCGCCGCCTGTACCTGTAAATGAAATACTTCCTGCGTAGTTGGAAATTCTTTCATCGCTCTGCGCGTCAACCACGACATTATTATTGCCAGTAGAATTTATCTGCGAATCGTCAACGATTGAGGACGTTTTACCTGAAATGTTATTGACTGCAACTGAACCTGTAACTGCCGCACCTGTACCGCCAGCTGAACCGCCTATACCGACATTCAAAATTGCGGAATTGTTAGCCGCAAGCACTTCTAAGCCGTTGCCAGTTACGCTTGAAGATTTTACATTGGAGGAAGTTTTTGTATCGTCATTGTTTATCGAAACGCCAGCGCCTATTGCCGCTCCTGTTCCTAAATTCAAGGCAAGTACATCTGCAGAAGTAGTAATATCTTCAGACGTTGCAGAATTTATTTTCGTCAAGCCATCCGCGTTGATAGTTGAATTGCTGATTAACGAATCAACATCTTTATTGATTGTGGCAACAGCTACCGCGCCTTGAACTGCCGCACCTTTCGACGCCGCACCTACGCCAACGCCTATTGTCGTTAATTCCGAATTGTCATCAGCGGCGACGGACAAACTTTTAAGTCCTTGCAGATTTGAATTTTTAATTTCAGCATTGGTAGTTTGTCGAGAATTTGAAATTCCAACGTCATTATAAGCAACAGCGCCACCAACTGCCGCACTGCCTCCACTAACTTGCAAGTTGCCGACTACTGCCAGCTTGTTTATATTGTCACGTGCATTTACATTTATATTCGTGTTACGGGAATTGTCAACCAAGTTTACATTGTCGATAAAGGCGTTGGTTGAATTGTGACCGCGATTTATGGCTATTGAACCGCCTAGAGCCGCGCTATTTGTCGATACGCCGACCCCTGCACCGACTGCATAAACTGCGCCCTTACTTTCGGCGTTGACGTTAATGTTGCCGCTACCAAAATTGCCTTTTGTAAAGTCAACGTTTCTAATGAAAGCGTCAGTCGAATCATTCAAGGCGTTGTAAGCCAATGCCAAACCTACAGCTGTTCCCTTGCCGCCAGAAAGTTGACCAGCGACGTTTACTTCAAAAGCATTTGACAAGGAGTTTATGTAAAGACCAGAATTTCTTCCTACGGTAGAATCTATACCCGCTTTAACGGTATTGTCAGTTGTCTGCCAACTTATTGAACCGCCAGCGCCAAAACCTTTAGAACTTACCGCCGCACCAGCCGCCGCGTTTATATCGAGCGTATTTGATTCAGCGTGAATATTTTTAGGAGTATCGCCGCCGCTTATTTCACTGCCTTCAATGACGGATTCAAAATCGTTGTCAACGTCACTTATAGCCAATGACGCCATACCAGAACCGTCGCCGCTTGCAGAAACGGCTAATGCCGCCGTGATAATTTTATTTCCGTAATGTGAAGTGTTTGTTTTATTTTCGGAACTTTCAGCGTCAAAAGTTTGAGCGTCACTTTCATTTGAAGTTTGATTTTTCGCAACGTTCAAAGTTTCATCAGTCTTTGAAACGGACGATTCGTCAGCATAACTTTGACCGTTTACATCTAAGCCAGCTTTTGTTAAGAAGGCGTCGTGCTTTTTATCGCCTTCAACTTTGAAATCCTGCGCTAGGTTGTCAAATTTTCCGCTTGCATTAATAGTAGCACCTTTAATCGTAGCGTAGTCTTTATTTTCAACGCGGTTGTAAGCAAGCACGCCTTGAAAACCGTAGCTTGATTCAGTACCCGTTGCAACTGATACACCGACTGAACCGACTATCTGATTGGTTGAAGTCGTTGCGGTATTGGCAAAATCACCTGAAACTTGGTAATATCCTTTGTCAATCGTCGCGTGAATATCGTTTCTCAAATGCGCAAAACTTGCCGAGCCGCCGACTGCTGTACCTTTATTGCCGCCAGTTGCAATGGAAAGATTTATTCCGCCGACTATTTGCGTATCACGATTTTCAGCTTTGTTAATTAAAGATGATAATCTTTGAGTATTATTGTTGACGAGTTCAGCGCCGACCGTATTTTGAGCAATGGACACCGACGCCGATGCCGCGCCAGAAAAGTTTTTCTTACCTTCACCGCCAGACGCTTGAACACTAAGCGAAGGTGCAGCGGCAATTAAAGCACCCGTCTTTTCAGCAGTATTTGTAAGTGAATTATAATTTGCGTTTATGGTATTATTTCTAAGCCCAGAAATAACGGCGTTTTCAATTTTATTCAACGCAACGGCGCCAGTCATACCGACGGAAGTTGACGAGTTATTGGAGGCGTTGCCTTGTTGTTTGCGGAAATTCAATGCTCCCGCGCCGCTCCATGCACCTATAAAACCGTCATCGGTAGCTTTAACGTTAATGTCGCCTTGAGAAGTGACGTTAGTATTTTCAATGCCGCTTTCCGTGCGATTGTTACCGAGATTTATTGACGCAGAACCCGCGCCGTCAAAAGTAAATTTAAATGACTGCGATTCGGAATTTGAACCGCTTTCAAGGTCAGCACTTTCCGAATTGAAAATATTCGCCAGTTCAGAAATTTTAGGAATGGAAGTGTTTGAAGGCTTTTCGCCGCCAGTATCTTCATTTTCACTTTTGATAAATTTATTCAGCGTGTTTTTGAAAATGCCGCCGTCTTCACCGCTTTCATCAGACGTGAAATAGTTTCTGAAAGTGTCCATAGCGGAGGAAATCTTAGATCCTGTACCTGAAGACTGCGCGGCGTTGTTGCCCAAAGATTCGGAGGAATTTTTATTATCTTCCGAAGTAGCAAGACCGCCCGCGATACTCAAAGAATTTATTGCGCCATCCGTCACGGCTTTAACGCATATAGATTTTGCGTTAAGAAGTTTAGAAGTGGTTGTTTCAGCAGTGCAAAAAAATTTTTCTGGCGAATCAATTTTTGAATGGAGCAGTGAAACCAATTCAGAACTTTCGCCGATGTCATTATTGCCGACCTTCGCTAAAGTTTTTACGTCAAAATTATTAACGGCAACACTTGCACCTATACCAGCCGCGCCGCTTGATACGGCAAGACCGCCCGCCGCATTTAAAAGATTGGTATTGTTATTCGCATTAACATTTAAAGCGCCGCTTACATTCAAATTCGTTTCGTCGTCAATGGAAACCAGCGCAAGCGATTCGCCATTTGCATAACTAACAGTTCCAGCCGCGTGTACAGAATTTCCAGACTCCTTGCCAGAACCGTCATTCAAAATTATGTGGTTGATGTTGTTATTTGCTTTAACGTCAAGTTTTTTACCCGCCGTAATCTTGGCACCTTCAGCAACCGCAACAATATTGTCCGCATTGGCGGTAAAGTAATTGACGACCGCATCAACCGTCGACGTTGACTCATTTGAAGGCTTGATATGTCCGCTTACTGCAATGTCAACTTGGTTAATAGTTGAAGAAATTTCAGCGTCATTGTCGCTTGTAATTTCAGTATTCTTGCCGATAAAGACTTGAGAGGTATTGTCCAAATTCTCAACAACCGTCGTCATTGACAAAGATGAGGAAGATTTTTTATTATCTTTTGAAGTGCTACCCGCAATTTGTTCTTTATCGGCGTAGTAGTTGGCGATTTTATGTGCGCTAGTGACCGTGTCAAAAAGTTTTTCTGCGCGGTCTACAAGTTCGCCAGCGCCGCTTTTGGCTTTTAATTGTTCAATAATATCAGCAGCAGTCGTCGCTTGCGTCAAAATATTTTCGTCTGAATCAGTATCAGTCAACGAATTAAAAAAGTTTTTAAGTTATTCACTATCGCCCAAATAATTTTTAACGTCGACATAAAGGTCTTGAACGTCTTGTTTAAGTTTCTTTAACCGTGCATTATCAACATTGACATTGGAATTTATCGTTACGGTTGAGCCTTGAAGATTAGCGGCAGTCGTAATAATGGACGAATCATTTTTAATTTGCGCAGTCGAAACAGCAGGATTGATTGAAAGAGATTCGCCGCCGCTATTATCGGTATTAGTCACGATAAGTGCGCCAATCTGCGGGTCATCCATAACTATGTTTGAAGTAACTTTCAAATCTCCCTTAGCCGTAATGTTCGCGTTGTCTGCAATTTCAATGTGGGAAGAATTTTCAGGCGACGCTATGTTGGTGTTGAACGCTATGAAACTTCCCTGCGATTTATTATCTTTATCATCTTTGTTTATGTCGTCTAAATTTACAGTCTCAATGTGCGAATTGACTTTGTAAGTCGGCAATAAGTTTTCAGACGTGACAGAAACATTGTAACCGTTTAAATCGCCGTCAACTTTAATGTTGGAAGAGTTTGTTTGCCGTAAAAAGTTAGCGCCAATTGCCGTTAAACCGTCACCAACCGTGTCGACGTTATTTGAAATGTCGGTGGGTGTTTCACTTTTTGAAGATATATTTAAATTGCCGTTCGCATTGAGCCTAGACGTAGAATTTAAATTCAACGCGGCGGCATTTTAAGTAAGAGCAACATTGCCAGCTATTGCTATGGCGGAAGATTCTTTTTGCGTCAAGTCAACGGCAGAGGAGGAATTTAAATTTGCAACGGCGTTTGAAACTACAGACATATTGCCAGTAGCGTTAAGTTGACTACTTATGTTGACGTTGGAATTATTTTGCGAATAGTTGACGGTTACGGCAGAGGCGGAAGATTTTCCCACTGCGGCATTGGAATTTAAATTTGCGTTGAAAGTACTTTCAGCGGCAACGTTCAAATCATGCCCCTTTACTGCGGCATTTTCACCGATATTGACTTCAGCCGAATCGTTACGCAAAACCATTGCGTTGGAAACGTGCGCCATTTCAAGAAGGGACGGAACGTTTAGATATTGGGCGACTGATTCAATAACTTCTTTGTTATTGGTATTTTCTTCGTCATCAGAATTTGTATTAACTGTGTTGACTTGACTGGTGAATTTGTAATCGTCCAAAACGTTCGCGGAAATGTTGACGTTCTTGCCGCTAACTTCGCCGTCGATTGAAACATTAGCTTTAAAGGATCGGTTAATTGAATCGGCAATTCTACCTTCTGCGCGGTTAAAATCACTTTTAATATCAACGTCGCTGTCAGAAATTATTTTCGCGTCTTTTTCGATATTGATTTTTGCAGTTAAAGGCTCAATGTCCGTAGAAAGATTAACTCCCAACGTGTCAGTAAGACTTCCTTGAGATTTAACAGAATTATTGTCTAACCTGGCAACGATTGTTAAATTTCCTTCTGAATCTTTTGTAACCGCCATATTGTTGCGATTTAATCCCGAATCGACAAGAACATTTCCCTGCGCGTCAGTCACGTTGACGATACTAGAATAATCTATAGTCGAGCTATTTACAAGAGTAGTGCCGCTTTTAATGTCGATATTAGCGGCGGCAAGCGTTATTCCGTTTGTAGCGTTAATATTGCCTTCAACCGTAATTGAACCCGTGTAGTTCAGCGGAATCAAACCGTTTTGAATATTTTCCGCGTTGAAAGTGGAGTCAGTAATATTCTGCGCATTGTCTAATAAATCTTGGTACGCTTGATTGGTAGGCGAGATGAGACCAACTTTGCCCGCATTGATAACGCCTGAACTGCCAACTGCAATTCCTTCGGAACTTATGAAATACAAATTGCCGCCCACTTGTCCGTTTTGTACGGCGTTGACAATGCCATTGATATTTGCTTGACTGTCAACAAAATTTACAAGTGTATCGGCGTTAGTAGAATTAATATTCGTGCCGAAGTGCATATGGGCAATATTATTCGCGTCCAAATCAAATTTTGAAAATTGGTTAATAGCGGTGGTATCGTTCACCATTCTATCGGCTAAAATGTTCGTGACATTACCGTTTGTCGTAATAGTGCCTGCATTTGCCGAATCAGTTTTAGTAATTTCCTGCGCATTTACAATAGCTGGAGCGGCAAATAATGCGGCAGTAGTCAGCATTGAAATAAATTTTTTTACCCCTAAATTTGCGCGTCGAAATTTTTTTTGGAATGTACTCATTGCCGCAAACCTCCCCCTTTGCTTAAAACGCGCCACTAAATGAAAAATTTATACGCGATTTGTTTACAGTTTGTCCGCTGATATTACGTTTCAACGGAAATCCTAAAGTTACGTTGGCTGAAATATTTTTTAGCGGCGAATATTTAAAGCCGAATCCTGTTGATAATAAAAATGGATTTTCAGCATATTCAGGCGAATTTATAATTTTGCCGCCGTCAAGAAATGCAAAGGCAGATAAATTTTTTTTTGCTATTCAGCGGAGCCGCATATTCTAAACTGAAACTGAAACCGTCATTGCCTTCAACTATTTTTTCTTTGTAGCCGCGAACACTATAAAAACCACCTAAATAATATTGTTCGGATGACGGCAAGTCTTTTTTAGAAGAAAGTTGCGCATCGATTCTTCCGTACAAAGATTGTCCATGCGGTTGCACTTTCCGTACAAAACCGCTGAATTTATAAAGCCCAAAATTATCTTTGGTATCGTCGATTAAGTTTTTGTACTTGCCGATACGGTAGGCGTGGCGCTGATAAAGAATTGACCCAACGTCATAATTAAATTGTGAAAAGGCAAGTTCAGCGCCAAGATTTTTATTTTCCGAGAAATTGCCGACATCTTCAAAAGTACTTACAGATTTTTGATTTGAAAGGGATAATGACCATTCCGACCGATTAGTCAAGCTTACTGATAAAGGATGCGTTATCGTTGCGCCATAATAGGTAGCGTGTGAACGAATCAAATTTTTGTAAGCGCCGCTTTTAACTTCAGTTCCGTTGGTTGAATAATCAAGCCGAAATTTTGTACCTAAAGTGGTAATAGGAATTTCATAGCTTAAATTAAGTGCGTCTGAACCGATTGTGTGGGTATAGCCGATTGAAAATAAATCACGTACGCCAGCAAGGCTACGGAAATTATAAAAAATGCCTTCGCGCCATTCACCAGTAGATTCTTGCCCTGTATTATCGACAATTACGCTTACGGTTGAACGTTGCGGCTCAACCAAAATTATTTCAAAATCTGTAGTGCCAAAATCTTTACCAGTCTTCATCACAATTCGTAACTGCGCGTCATTGGTTGCATTAAAACAGGTAATGTCACGGTCAATTTTTTTTATGTTGGGAATTTCTCCTCCGTCAAGGGAAATGCGATCTCTTACGTAGGATTCTCTTGTAGAATTATTGCCCGAAAGATTTACTTCCCCCGCCGTACCTTCGTTTAAATTTATGTGAACAACGCCGCCCTTTATGGGCTGTGGTTTCAAGTAAGCTCGACAAGTCATAAAGCCGCCTTGTTCATAAATGTCATTAATCTTTTGAATAATATCGAAAATATCATCTAAAGTAACTTCACGATTAAGATATGGGCTTTTAATTTCGTCAAGCGTTTCAGCGCTGATTATTTCCGAAGAATCAATCGTTATATCGCGTAACTCAAAAAAATTTTGTCTTCAGGTTTAGTTGTCGTGACATCTTGATCGCGTTCATCAGTTACATTTTCTTCGCGACGTTGCAAATCTTCCTCAATCTGCCGCTGTATTCTCTGGCGTTCAAGTTATTTCAAAGTATCGTTCATCTGAACATCGGCGTCACCAGCAATGGGCGCGGCTTGACCTACTGAAACAAAACTTAATACGACCGTCATTGCAAAGATAATTTTTTTCATAAATTTTTACCAAACGACTTTCATAATTTTACGGTAAGAATTATTCAAGTAAGTTATTATCACGTCGAACAAAGTATAAACAACTTCGCCGTCAAGTTCATCTGTCGTAACGGTAAGGCAAGTATCAAGCATTAAATCTTTGTTATCGTTGAGATAAAGTTTAAATGGCTTGTAACCTTTATTCTGTTCATTGATTAAATCCAAAAGTGCCGCTTTATTTTCTTCAGTAACGGCTTGCGGCAAAATTTGTACACGAAGGATTGTAAAAATGCTGTCGTCAATTATTACCATTGCCAACAAACGCTGTCCTGCGATTGTGATTGACGACCGAAAAACCGTTGTATTTTGTTCGTCATTTGGAATTTCTTCCACATCAAAAATGTTAGGGTGTTTTTTCATCAATAAAGTTTTTAAAACTTTCAGCTTTTTTATTCAAATTTATTTCCTCCTTAGGTTATAAACGTTAAAGCGCGGAAATTCTATTTAAGAATCGCCGCGCAGATTTTCTGTTTATATTTCAGCTTTTGACACTCCCCACGCTTATGAAGGATTGATGAGAAGTTTGAACTAAGTTCTTATTCTCAAAGGCAATGCCAAGTTACCACTACACTGTTACCCGAAGGTTTCAGCTTACTTTTTCTGCTAAAATGCCTGCTTTTTTTATTTGTAACACACTTCTTTAAGTTCACTCAATCTGGCGAAAAATCGCTAAGTGTCGCGCTACAGTGCGGGTTAGTGTACGGGATGCCCCCACTCCAAAACGACTTCATTGTTTGCAAGACACGAGCCGTTGATTTTTTACACGTTTTTGATAAAGCGGAAGGCTAACCGCTGATTAAATTTTAAGCTATGTTATTTCTAAAGTCAATAATTGCGGCTTATATCCCCATAGCTAAAGCTAGGGGGTATTACGCCGCTTTTCGATAATTTTTTCAATTAATCTTCTTTAGTAGTTTTTTGGGAAGTTTTCGTGGTAGTGTTGGTGGTGGTGTTGGTGGTAGATTGAGAATTATTTTGTTCAAGAGGATTGTTTTCAATCTTTTCACCTTTGAACAACTTGATAACTTGGTCGATTATGCCAGCGAATCCATACAAGATTGCTGCAAAACCTTTGATGTAGTCGCCTACTCATGCTGCACCGCCTGCAACTTTTTCTGCCAAATCGTCGGGAAGTTCACCTTCTTCAAGTTCGCCGCTTTTAATGCCCTGCGCAATTTCGCCAATCATTTTAAATTCTTCTGCAGAAATTTCTATTCTGTAACTTTTGAAGAGTGCCTGCGCCTCAGCTACCGTTGCAACCTGTGAAAACTTTTCGATAAATTCTTTGTCCTCAAAAAGTCCTTTAGTTTGTTCAATTTTTTCTTGTGTCGTCATTTTTATGACCGCCTTTCTTTTAATTTTTTTATTTTCACTCCTTATACGTACCAAATTAAAATTATTAAGAATTCATAAAAATTTTTTAAAAAATTTTAAACTTATCGCATCCGAAAGTTGTTGAAAAATTTTATGCGTATAAACGCGGCTAGTTATATCTTGCGACGCATGCCCCAATATCAGCTGGCGAATTTTTAACATGTCTTGACGGTAATGAATTTAAAACATTATTCCGTTTCCATAATATGTTTTGACATACTTCCGAGCCTAAAGGCGGGGGATTGTGCTATCAACAATCGATGCTTAAAAAATTAAGTCTTACTCGGTCTACTGCATGGGTCGATATCCCAACCCAAAATTCAAAATGTTTATCGCGGCGTTTCTGTCTCTATCCTGTTCTGTTTCGCAGTTCGTACATATCCATTCACGTACATTTAAATCCTTAACACATCAAACTTTGTCGCCGTGTATTTTAAAATGTTTACAAATTCACTGAAGGCTAAATCGCCGATTTTCTTGCCGTACAACCTTTGCATTCCTTTTATATTTAAATCTTCTATGCAAATGGTTTCGTATTCCAAACAAAGTTGACGCGCTAATTTGAAATGGAAGTCGTGATTCGTGAAAGATTTTTGCAAGCCGAAGTCGAAACCGACGCTTTTACCTGTTCGCGTTACCGTTTTGACTTTACCGCTTATTCTTCGTGATTGGAAATTTAGCGTGAATGACTTATACTTCCTCACTTAACTGAATTTAGGTATTTTCTTAAGCTTAATAAGATGTTTCTGCAGGTGATTTTTATTTAAGTATTTGCCGAAAATCTTGTAGTATCTTTTATGTAGGGCAATACAATGATTATAAATGAGACCTGCCGCGTTTATTTTATTATTCAATTTTTCATTTCGTTCAGATTTATATAATTTAAAACGAAAGGTCTTCATTTAATCACCTCCAGCGTTTCATCCCCACAGCTAAAGGGCTTTCGTGGCGCGTCTTCGGTAACTTCCAGACGACAGAAGAATTTTTGATACTTACAAAAAGGAAACTGAATTTTTTTGTACATGTCAAAAATTTTCTACCGTCTGTAAACTTTATCTTTACGATAATTTTAGATTCTCCGAAAAAAATTTTGTTTATGGTAAGAATGCCGTCACTTTGTTTAGTGGCTTGCGTCGAAGGTACGGTCAAACTTTTTTTGCTTTCATTATTCAATTCTTCTTTTGGCAATATATAATTACAATATTTGTTTCCGTTGACATCGCTAAAAATCGTTATTATTATAACTAGTTGCATCCTTTCGCAATAATCGCCTGTGAAGTTAAATAAACATATTTTGAGACGTAGCTGGGAATTTCAATGTTGCATTTTGCAGAGCTGAAGTCAACCAGCCGAACGCGATGGAACAAGCTAACTGCAAGCAATAAACGCCGTTTCTTCAAAAAAATCTTTACGCGACTTCAACTGTTAGTGCAGGCTCTCCATTAAACAATGACGCCTTTTTTCCTTTACCCTATTACAAAAATCTGTCAAGTACACGCCGCTATTTTTATGCGCGTCTATAAATCTGCACTCGTTCTCGTTTTGACGGACAAAAATGTTAAAATAAAGGATAGGTTGCAATCCGAATTATCGAATCCAAAATATTGAGTCAGTCGCGCAAGAATTCATCAGCTTATGAAAATTCACTACGCGCTAAATCCTATAAACATATTTTACCTAATTTTTTAATGTCAGAAAATTTTGCTGTCATTTAATATGATTAAAGGGAACGCCGTTGTTGAAAACTACTTTAGTTGTTTAAAATGTGAATGCGTTCATCTGGGATAATCTTTAGTTTTCGTAGACGTAGCGCAGAGCGTTTAAATTTTCTGTGTTCAAATCTTTGTGTAAGGCACAGCTTTTTGAGTTTAATTCCATTGTCTGGCGATTGTCGGCGGAATATTTTTCCCAATGCAGAATAAGTTCATTATCGGGGTTACCTGTCGTTGCAAATGCCGCCCACGACGCTTGAATTTGTTTTGAAAGATTCGGCGCGGCATTAGGTAATTCATCCAGTGCGTTGAAGGTATACGGCAAATCGCTATCGTGACACGCACGCACTATTTCATTTAACTGATGAGTGAAAACATAAAAATATACATCTTCGAACTTCGATTGATATTCAGCCGTCAACTCTTGACCTACGCGCCAATCCAACTGCGTTGCAAATTCGCTGTAAGTATCTTCACTGTCATTACGATTTTTCAGCCACGATTGATAAACTTCCTCTGGCGTTTTTTCGTTGTATCTTGAAAGAATAGGCGAAAATTTTTTATGATTGCTACGAACTTTTTTGAAAAAGTTTTCATCAAATTGCAACCAAAGTCGCCATTCATCAGCAACATTACCTGTTAAAAATTTAATTCCGCTAGCCGCACCGTCTTTTAACGCTTGCAAAGGATTTTTAGGCAAAAATTTACCGTCGCAAGTCGGCAAATATTCAGATGGATTTTCACCAATACCGCCGACGCTGACTTTTAAATAAATATTTAAAATTTCGTCGGTAGTTTTTTTCATCAAATCGCTAACAGTTTTAACGCCGCTGTTATTCATAAATTTTTCTGCAGTTTTTGCCGAATCTTCAGGAGTATTATAAAAATTCAAAGTAGCTGACTGCGGAATTGCTTTATTGAAAAGATTTTTTGCGGCAGGAGTAACGGAAAGTAACATACAAGAAATGGAACCAGCACTTTGTCCAAAAATCGTTATATTATCGGGATTTCCGCCGAAGTTTGAAATATTTTCTTTAATCCAAGTCAACGCCGCAGTTTGATCTTTAATGCCGAGATATCCGCTGTCTTCAAAATTTGCGTCAAGGCTTGCAAAGTTCATAAAGCCGAAAACATTCAAACGATAATTCAACGTGACAATAATAACATCATGCGCCGCCGCAAAATTACTACCATTATAAAGTGAATCAACTGAACCGCCGACACTAAAGCCGCCGCCGTGAATGAAAACCATTACAGGCAAATTTTTCTTGTCGCTTTTTTTCCAAATATTCAGCGTCAAGCAGTCTTCACTTTGTACGGAATATGAAGATGCGTCTTCCGTAGGGTCGACGGCTTGCACAGCCGCCGCGCCAAATTTTTTAGCGTCAAAAGTTTTGTCGGAAGGTTGCAAAGGTTGTGGAGCTTGCCAACGAAGTTTACCTACAGGCGGTTGAGCGTAGGGAATGCCCAGCCAAGTACTAACGCCGTTTTCATTAACAAAACCGTTAAACGTTCCGTAACGAGTTTTAATATTCAAATTTTCCAACACAATAAATCATCCTTTCATTTTTAGAGTATGTTGTAAAATTTTCGACTGTAGCAGATTATTGATCCAAATCAAGTTCGGCGTACAACTTGTTAATTTCATCTTCCGTATAATGAATTTTTTCATATTTGTCCGAAAAAATAACTTTGATACTTGCTAATCGTCCTGCGAGACGCCTTTCCTTTCTAAGTTCATACCCTGTTATAAAAATGTATTCGAACATTCTATCGCCGAAAAACCAAAAAAAGACAATAAAAATTTCGCGCGGTACTTCGTCAAGTGAAGATGTCAGCCACAGGAGAATTCCGCTAACTATTAATCCGATTATCATTGATATGAATAATTTAAATTCTCTGTTTTGTTCCTGTTCAACAATGCCGAGCCTATAAGAAAAATCATCACGGATAATTTCTTCGATTGTATCTTTCTCCTCTTCTGATAAGCAATTCCCAACGATATTCAAAACAAGTGGATATTCATCGGGAATTGGTCCAGCTGAATTTTGAAGAAATTCAACAAAATCTAAATTCAAACTTTCTTGGTCTTTGGCGCTGTATGTACTTATTACATCGTTGTAGCTTGAAATACAACAACGCAACGTTGCAATTCCATTATCAATATAATCACGTCTTATACGCGAATCAAGACGGCTTTTTCGGCTATCAAATAATCTGGTAAAATTTCTTTTTTTCATAATCGTTAATTAAAATTTTTACTCCGTGCAAGAGTAAACCCATTCGCCACCTATCATTGTACGCAAAACTTTTGATTCGGCAATATGTTCGGGATTGCAAGCGGTAATGTCAGAATCAATTACGACAATGTCAGCCTGCTTGCCAACGGTTATACTTCCAAACTTGTCTTCACACTTCAATTCATATGCACCGTTCAACGTCGCCGCCTCAATCATCTGCTCTACTGTGACGCGTTCATTTGCCCAAAGTACAGTTTCAGGTTGATTAGGAAGTTGACGAATAACGCCAGTTTGAATGGCTAAAAGCGGAGTTGGAACTGTTGTAACAGGATAGTCGCAAGCTTGAGTGACTACGACGCCTGCGTCGAAGAAAGACTTCATTGGATATTGAGCTTCTGCGCGGTCTTCGCCCAAATACGGCAGGGACAAAGTCTCTCAGATCATAACTTTCGGAACACTCAAGGCG